>JAFGWN010000241.1 GCA_016937115.1 Balneolaceae bacterium
AATTATTCATAGCCTCATCATGACCTTTGGCTGCTGCTTTTTCGTAATGCATGCGGGCCTGCTGCATATCTTTCTCAACACCGCGCCCGTATTGATAAACCAGCCCGAGATAATATAGAGCCTGACCGTCACCGTTGTCAGCAGCTTTTTCCATCAGAGGTAATGCTTCACTATAATTGCGGCTGTTATATTTTGTTAAATACTCTTGTGCTTGGCTGTATTCCGGTATCACGGTCAGAAAAACAGCCAGCAATAGCAGGTTAAAGAACAGTTTTTTCATTGATGTCGTATTTTAATAATTAGTATTCGTCTTTGACACGAAACCTGGAAATTAACTCAACCGCGCCTCTCTTCAATAATAGATTACTCTGGAACAAGTATAATTTTGTTACTCGGTAATTAATTACTGCAAATAATAAAACAATTGAGAAAAATAAATGATTAACCTTGGGTATTTTGACTTAAATAGCCATGAGTATTGAGACTTGAGTAATGAGTTTCTTGCTCAAAATGGGATCAATCCAAAAGCCAAGGCATATTTTATATAATCTATCTCATTTTTAACACCCAGCTTTCGGCGGATGCTGCCCTGGTAATTATGCAGCGTTTTGCTTTTTATAGCCATTTTTTCAGCGATAACTACATTTTCGAATCCTTGCGCTATCAAGGTCAAAGCCTCAACTTCACGAGGGGCAAGCGATTTAAATTGGGTTTCATATTTATTGATGAACTGCTGCAAGTTGGATGCTTCGCCAAATATTTTTTCGGTCTTTCTTTTTGATACTCCGTTCTTTTTCATTTTAAATGACTTAAAGTTCTCAGCCTGATAATGAATCACTCTGATATAATCAGGCAGGCTTATTCAAGAACGGCACTCCATCAATAAAATAAATGATTGATGTTGGGTATTTTCACATGAAGTGGTCGCTAATGGTTAAAAAAGGATTTCTGAAACAAGCTGATCCCCGAAACGAGATTTGCTATCCGGTATTTGCTCTCTGCATCAAACTTCAACCAAATTAAAGGCGAAGGCGTATCGCATCAAATCGCGCAGTGATTTCAGCTCCAGTTTACGCTTCAGGTTTTTACGATGGGTCTCAACCGTACTGCGCGAAAGAAACAGCTTGTCAGCTATTTTGGGATTATTGTACCCGTTGGCCAGCAGTTTCAATATTTCAACTTCCCGCTGGGTAAGCGACTGAAACCGCCCGAAGTGCTTCAGCTTAAACTCGTCCATTTTCACAACTTGTTCAATCTTTTTCTCATGCTTGCCAAAATCTTCCGGGAAAGGTTCCAGCCAAACCACCTTCCCGCTCGGAAGTTTTGTGGGTTTGGTAAACGTAATCACCGGCGAATACTCTTCACTCCGGCATACGCGTGCATATTGCACAAAAGTAATGACCTGATTTGAATGGTGCTTTTCATATAATCCCGGCAAAAATCTTAGAATATTTTTAATAGAATCCGGATGCACTGTATTCAAAAGAAAATCCATCCATCTTTCCCGGATTTGCTGAAATTCGTACCCGGTACACTCCATATACCTCTTGTTAACCTGAAGAACCTGAAACGTTTCCGGATTGGCAATATGAGCCATAACCGGGAGCTGATTACTTACGGTTTTAAAATCTTCCCCTTCTAATAATCGCTCCTCTATTTGATGCGTGTAGTATTCATAACGCTCCAGTAATTCACGTTCAGTTAAGTACCCCATATGCCTGTATGTTTGTCAGATGAATCAGAACTCGATCAGTTCATATGCCAGTGCATACTTCACATAGTCGACCTGATTGTTGATGTTTAGTTTATCACGGATCTGGGCCCGATGATTTTGGACCGTCGTGCGTGATATATCCAGTTTTTTTCCAATGTCGGGATTACCCATCCCTTTGCCAATAAGCGCCAGTATCTCAGTTTCCCGGTCGGTTAATGTGTTAAAACGGTCTTTATTACGATCCCTAAACTTTTGCAGATTCGACATCTGCTCGATTAAAGTTTTTATCGGTCCGGTCGGATATTTGCTATCCATTGATAATCCCAACTTCTAACCAACGTTATACTTAAGCCCAAAAAGTGCCATAGATCGGTTCACAATGCAGAACAGATACTTATAACATTTAAACTTTAGTGATTTCTGATTTAAATTACCACTGACATAAAAAATTCTAACGTTTCTATCTATTAATGATATCTTTTTCAAAAGGTCACCTTTCGTTCTGCAAAAAAAATAAATAATTGTTAACAGCATTTTTGAGACTCCAACACGTATCATTAAATTGCCATCAAATTTTAACAAAAAACTTAAAACTGTGCATCCAAAAAAGAACGTATTATCTGCAAATTTTAAACTCGGGTTTTTAGGTGCAGGTCAACTGGCAAGAATGAGCGGACTTCAAGCCTTTCGGTACGGTATACAGGTTGGGGTTTTTTCCGATCGGAAAGAGAATGAACCCGTCCAATTTATAACTCCTTTCAGCCAAACCGGCTCGTTTGATTCCGTAGAAGATCTAATCACTTTTGCTGAAACGTGTGATGTACTTACTCTCGAAAATGAATTTATCGGATCAGAAATACTTAAAGAGGTGCAAGAAAAGAGCGGAACGCCCATATTCCCCTCACCCGACAGCTTCGCACTTATCGAAAATAAACTAATTGAAAAAAAGACCTTTGAGAGTGCCGGTATTGCTGTAACGCCTTACGCTTTAATGGAAACCGAGGATGATCTGGAAGCCTTTGGTGAAGCCCACGGCTGGCCGTTTATGCTCAAATCATCCAAGGGCGGATACGATGGCTATGGCAATGAAACCGTCGAAAATATTAATGAAGCGGTGATGGCCTACGACAACTTGGGCGGCAACAGCGACCAGGATATCATCGCCGAAGCATTTGTCGATTTTACCAAGGAACTGGCGGTTCAGGTAGCCCGAAATGAAACCGGGCATGTGGTGTATCCCTGCTGTGAAACCGTTCAGAAAAATCATATCTGTGTGGGGGTACAATCACCGGCATCCATAGATGCCTCTGTGCAGGATGAAGCACAACAACTGGCCGTAAAAGCAGCGGAAGCCATCGACGGAAAGGGCATTTTTGCATTTGAATTTTTTCTTACCAAAGATAACGAACTTCTGCTGAACGAATCGGCGCCGCGACCCCACAATTCGGGGCATTACACCATTGAAGGATGCATCACATCTCAATTTGAAAATCACGTACGGGCCGTAATGGGGCTTCCGCTGGGTTCATCCGAACTCTGCAGCACCGCAATAGCCATGATCAACCTGCTGGGCACCGACGAGCGAAATGCGCAAATTGATAATGCCATGGAGAGTCTTCGCTCGACCGACGGACATCTGCACATCTACGGCAAGCTGGACAGCCGGAAAGGTCGAAAAATGGGACATTTTACACTCTTGGGAGAAAATATGGCTGAAACGTATGAAAGAGCACAGCAGTTGACGCAGGAGATTCGAATTTAATTCAGTGTTCAATGATAAATTGCGAATTAATCTTTATTCATTACTCAAAATTCATCATTCAAAATTTGTATCATTAAAGGCATGTTAACAAAAAACACTAAAGTCTATATTTGACATAATGAGTGATAACCTATCCCCAAAAGTCGGTATAATAATGGGCAGCGACAGCGACTGGCCAACCATGAAAGTAGCCTGCGATATTTTGGATGAATTAGATATTCCGTATGAAAAAAAAGTTGTATCAGCTCACCGTACGCCCGACATGATGGCTGATTACGGGAAAAGTGCTCGTGAGCGAGGTATTAAAGTGATCATAGCCGGAGCCGGCGGTGCAGCTCATCTGCCGGGTATGACGGCCGCTTACACTACCCTGCCTGTTATAGGTGTACCGGTGAAAACGAGTACGCTCAACGGCATGGACAGCCTCTACTCTATCGTTCAGATGCCAAACGGCGTACCGGTTGCCACCGTTGCTATCGGGAAGGCAAAAAATGCCGGGCTGCTGGCCGCGCGAATCCTTAGTACTTCGGATAAAAAATTGACCAAAAAACTGGTGAATTATCATGAGCAAATGGCAGAGGAATCGAAAACGAAAACTCAAAACCTTATCTGAAATTAATCATGCAACATCAAAACTGGAAGTGCCCTAAATGCAGTAACCAACAATTTGAAACAGATCAGCTTGCCGGTACCGGCGGTGTGTTCTCAAAATTTTTCAATATCCAAAACAGAAAATATACCACACTTACATGCACGAAGTGTAAATACACCGAAATGTATAAGACGGAATCAAGCACACTGGGCAATATTCTGGACTTTTTTGGTAATTGATAAACAGAAAAAATTTCCCAGCAACCGTATTTACTTTTTCTGTAACTTTTCTTTTTAAAGGCAGTATATTCAGCGGGTATTTTCAATATAAATTAAACTGTCATCCAAAAAACGTTACATGAAATCTGCGCTCTGGCTTTTTGCTTTTACTACTTTTTTGTGCTATAGCTGTACTAATAACCCTGCCATTCAACGGCTCGACGGAAGCCAAATAAGTAATGAAAAGCTGGACAAACAGATCCAATCATTAGTTGATACAGCATCCGTTTCGGGACTCACAATTACCATTTTTAATGATAATGCAATCACCTATCAAAAAGCATTTGGCTATGCCAATGTTGAACATAAAGACAGTTTGCAAACTGATCAGGTTTTTTACGGTGCTTCACTCAGTAAAGCTGTCTTTGGCTATTTAGTTGCTGATTTGGCTGCCGACAGTATTATTGATTTGGATAAACCCCTGCAAGAATATCTGGACGTTCCCATTCCTGAAATGCAATTCGAGAAAGAATGGAGAGGCTTTGCCAATCTTGCCGGGGATGAGCGTTATAAAACCATCACTGCCCGTATGTGCCTTGCCCATACCACAGGATTGCCCAACTGGCGCTGGATAAGCCGCACCAATAAATTTACTCCGGAAGGTAAAATCCATTTTTATTTCGATCCCGGAACTGAATACAGCTATTCCGGCGAAGGCATGCAACTGCTTCAATACGTAGTTGAGAATATAACTGGTAAAGGGCTTGAAGAGCTGGCACGGCAGCGCGTATTTGATCCGCTGAAAATGAATATGACCAGCTATCTCTGGCAAAAACGCTTTGAAGGAAATTATGCCAACGGCCATACCTCAACCCAGGAAGTTATTCCAAAAGATCCCGCAGATGAGGCAGCCGCAGCGGGCTCCATGGCAACCACTCCCGAGGATTATGCCAAGTTTGTGCAGCATATTCTGGCACTTACAGCTGAGAACTCAGAAATTACCCGAATGATGTTTAAACCCAACATTCGTATCCATTCCAAGAAACAATTTGGCGCCGGGTCGATGGAACAAACCGACAAAAATGATGATATTGAATTGAGTTATGGATTAGGTTGGGGATTATTCAAAACTCCACACGGACCTGCTGCATTCAAAGAAGGTCATGGCGAAGGTTTTCAGCACTATTCCGTTATTTTTCCCGAAAAGAAAACAGGTGTTATCATAATGTCCAACAGTGACAACGCAGAAAGTATTTTCAAAGCGTTGCTGGAAATCACAATAGGTGATACTTATACCCCCTGGGAATGGGAAGATTATATTCCCTATGATCAAAAAGAAGCTTAATTTTAGTGCAATAACAGTTCAAAAAAAATAAATTATTTCAAAAAGCTTAAGAAATCTGTTTAGTGAAAAGAAAGATTACCTGGAAAATATTCACCAATGCCCAAACCGAAGAAAAAGCTTCGCAGGTTATCGAAAATCTTCTCGATCAGCTTTCTGTTGATTACAGCAATTTAGAAATTAAGCCTTACCACAAGGGCGGGTTCACCGGCACCTTTTGCCATCCTGCAGGCGCCGATACGTGGTCTGAAGCCGTCATTGAAACATTGGCAAACGCCCAGCAGATTGGCCGATCGTGGATACTCTCGGGTGATATTGAAAAAGAACTGGATGCGTGGTCTAATAATTCTTCAATAACCGGCGTAACCAATCTGCATATTATTTTAGATAACTGACAACAGCCCTCCAGACCGCCGTCATTTTGGTATCGGCTTCGGCACTCGCCTCTTCTCCCTCACCTGATAATATCACACAGGAATTCCCTTCAATGCGAACGGTATGTCCCTCCTCATCCTCAATCTTGACAACCACCGGCATCAGCCATTTCCAGGAAAGGTGAAATTTCATATCCGGCGCCTTTAAAAAAGCCAGTGGTATGTCTTTTACATCATCCTGCTCTATTTTAATAGTACTGCCCATAAAATTTTTTATGAGTTCGTTTCCATCCCTTATTTCCTGGTGATCCATAATTCTTTTTTTATTTAAATTTTTAATATTCCTAAAAATGATAAAATTTTAGAAAATGTAAAGCCTATAAATAATTATCCTGGCTCATACATCCACTTTATCTGCCAACCAGAATCAAATAAGATTGAGATCTTTGACCACGATTCTCTTATTTACTTTTATTTTTATCTATTCCGGGTTGATCCTGTTCGCGCTGCTTTTTGCTGACAGCATGATCTTTCAACAGCCACCTCCTTCCTATCCGGATAGCGACCGGGTAATTAAGCTCGAAACTGACGATGCAACTATCGCAGCGACTTATCTACCAAACGACAAGGCCCGTTACACCATCCTGTATAGCCACGGGAATGCAATAGATCTGGGGCAACTGTATCCTATTCTTGAAGAAATCCGCAGCATGGGGTTTTCGGTTTTTGCATATGACTACCGCGGGTACGGCCTCAGCTCGGGTTCTCCATCCGAAGAAAAAACCTACAGCGATATGGATACTGCCTACCGGTATCTAACAACTCAATTAAAAACCAAACCAGAAAACATTATTGCACTCGGTCAATCATTGGGTGGTGCGGTGTCGGCCGATCTTGCAAGCCGGGAACCGGTCGGCGGTCTCATCATTGAAAGTTCATTTGTAACCGCGTACCGGGTGCTTACCCGGGTTCCCCTGCTTCCATTTGATCAATACAAAACCATCAAAAAAATAAAACAGGTACAATGCCCGGTGCTTATCATTCATGGCAAAAATGACCAAGTGATTCCTTTCTGGCATGGTGAAAGATTATTTGCTCAAGCCAATAAACCAAAGCAAAAATTCTGGGTTGACAATGCCGGACATAATAATCTATTACAACTGGCTGACAGAAGCTATGAAAAAGCCCTTCAAAAATTTATTTCACTGATTGAAAACTACGATAAGTAAAATATCGTATACCCAGGTCATTCACTTATTTCACTGTTGTATTTTTTGAACCAGGCCAGCACATGGTTAACCTTGGTAATAAGCTGGCTGGGACGATTAGAAATAAAATGAGACGAGCCCGGAATCTCCACCAGCGCAGTCTCAATTTTACGCAATTTTAAAGCGTGATAAAGCTGTTTCGCTTCCGAAGGCGGCGTACGCAAATCTGAACCTCCTACCATCACCAGTGTAGGCGTTTCTACATTGCCGACGAGCGAAATGGGTGAAAACTTCCAGTACTCCTCGAAATTCTCCCACGGTTGACCCGGATATCGGTAGTAGGCATATCCGTAATAATTATCGGCAGTCAAAGTTTTGCTGATCCAGTTCATGACCGGTTTCACTACAGCGGCCGACCGAAATCGGTTCGTCTTACCGATCATCCACGCTGTCATAATACCACCGGCACTGCCGCCTGTCACATAAAGGCTGTCTTCAGCTATGTACCCCTGATTGATGACAGCATCCACCCCATCCATCACATCGTGATAATCGTCGCCCGGGTAGTCGTGATAAAGCAGATTTCCAAACTCTTCCCCGTAGCTGGTGCTTCCCCGCGGATTCGGATAGAAAACGACGTAACCTGCTGCTGCATAGAGTTGAATCTCGGGAGAAAAACGATCACCATAATTCGAAATCGGTCCGCCATGATTTTCAACAATCATCGGGTACTTTTTATCGGGATTGAACGACGGCGGCTTTACAATCCAGCCCTGAATTTTACGGCCATCTACAGATGATTCATACCAGATCTCTTCCGTTTCGCCCAACTGCCGATAGTCCAGCAGATCACCGTTAAGGTTGGTAATGTTGCGAGCTTTATCCTGCCCCTTTTTTATAATTGCCAATTCCGCCGGATAGTTTGGCGTGGTCTGATTCATCGCGATGGTGCCATTATGCGATACCGAAAATGAACCGCCGCCGTACGGCCGACCAATGGCTGTCCCACCCACATTATGGGCAATCTCCGATATATTACCAGACAAATCAGTGTAGCCAATCTTCGTATTCCCTTCATCATCGTACATAAAATAGAGCCCTGCGCCCGATGAGTCCCACACGATATCCGAGATACTCCGATCAAGATTTATCGTAATTTCTTGTTTCTGCGAACCATCTAAATTCATTGTGTAAAGCTTATTCACCTGATAGGTTTGCACCTTATCATCGTAGCCCAAATAGGCAATCGTTTCTCCATCGGGCGACAATGCCGGCCCGTAGTCTGGTCCTTCACGGCTGGTCAGCGGGGTGATAGCGCCGTCTTCAACAGAAACAGAATAGACTTCTGAATTGCGGCGATTATATTCCCAGTCATCGTGTCGGTTGGCTGAAAAAATAAGGTGCTTACTGTCCGGAGTCCAAACGGGTGTACTGTCGTGATGATAATCGCCGGAAGTAATCTGCCGTGCGGTACCGCCTTCAGCCGGAACCACAAATAGCTGTGAAAATCCAGGCTCCAGGTATCCCGCGCCGTCCGCTTCATGTTTCAAGCGCGTAGTCACGCGCGGGGGATCAGTCCATTCAGCGCCTTCAGGTTTTTTTGGAGCATTTTCTACCAATACCGGATTCGACTCGGGAACATGCATAGATAAAGCAATATACTTGCCGTCGGGAGACCAGCGTATATCGCCGGGCGACCGGGCCAGCTGTGTGATGCGAGCAGTCTTCCCCGAATCCACCCAGTACACATAAACTTCACTCCCATTGCCTTCTGCTGAGCGCGCATACGCGATACGAGTGCCATCCGGTGACCAGCGCGGGCTCGACTCGTTGCCCTCATAATTGGTTAATTTCACGTGTTCCGATCCGTCTGAATTGATAAGCCACAAGCGCGAAATCCGGCGGTCCGCCATCTTGTCCATGCCCCGCCTTCGGTACACCACCTGGCTGCCATCGGGCGAAATTTGCGGGTCAGCTGCCCATTCCAGCTCAAAAACATCCATATCAGAAAAAGGTTTTTGCTGGGCATGAAGCGTTAAAAAAGTAGCAGTAGTAAACAGAAAAAAGAACAAGAATCTACGTAACATACATGCAGTAATTTATTTTGAACGGTTATTACTACTTTAAATAATCATCAGCCAGCTAATTATCTATTAAAAAAAGTAATTTTTTACAGGCAGTGACGAACTAAAATTTGCAGAGTATTTCCATTACTCAAAGATAAGTGTATATTGATATTCAATTATAATACACCATCTGTATAATAAGTCCGCCGGAGTTTTTCATCGGCTCATTATGCATGGTTTCAATACAATACGGTACAATTATGCAATACGGTAAAATTAAATGGTTTGACGCTGAAAAAGGATTTGGGTTCATCACACCGGATGAAGGCGGGAAAGATATTTTCGTTCACAGAAATAATATCGAAAATCTTGGTTATGATGAAGGGCTCCAGGATGATGAAGAAGTAGAATTCGACGTGGAAGAAACCCCCAAAGGACTTAGCGCTATTGAGGTGCGTCGCGTTTAAATTATTTCTAATTTAATATGCAAAAGCCCGTCCCGAAAGCTATCGGGGCGGGCTTTTTTTATTGGATAAAGATACTAATCCCAAATGCTTATATAACAGCATGACAAGAGTAATTATCAGCTAAAAACGTCCTTAATCTTGGAAAAGAACCCTTTCTCGGAATCTTCTTTATTAGCTGCTGCAAAATTATCGTTACCGTGCAGTGCTTCAATATGCGAACGCTCTTCATCAGTAAGATTTTTAGGCATAAACACATTCACACGAATATACTGATCACCAATACCCGAATTATTAAGCCCTTCAATTCCTTTGCCTTTCATGCGCAATAGTTTTCCGGGCTGGGTCCCCTCATCAATTTTGACCTTCGCTTTACCTTTCAGGGTAGGTACTTCTATTTGGGTCCCAAGTATCGCATCGGGGATACTAATTACCAGGTCATAATAGATATCGTTACCTTCACGCTCAAAATCTTCGTGCTCTTTCTCTTCAATTAATACAATCAATGCACCGGCTTCGCCACCACGTTTACCTGCGTTCCCCTGACCGCGCAGTGTGATGTAATTGCCGCTGCTTACACCCGAAGGAATACGTACATTAATCGTCTCTTTACCTTTATAGCGGCCTTCGCCATGGCATTTAGAACATTTGTTTGTGATGATACGTCCATCGCCGTGGCATTCGGGACACGTCTGTACATTCACCATCTGCCCGAGCATTGTTTTGTGCACCTGTCGCACTTCACCCATTCCATTACAAGTTCCACAGGTCTGGTAATCATCTTCTGTTTCAGCTCCGGTTCCATTGCACTGGTCGCAGGTAACATTCTTTTTTACCTTCAGCTTTTTGTCGGTACCAAATGCAATTTCCTTCAGTGACAATTCAACCCGAATTTTCAGAT
>JAFGWN010000242.1 GCA_016937115.1 Balneolaceae bacterium
AATCGTCTTCAATCAGATGGCTGACCGTATCATTGGCCGCAAATATCTGATGATCTTTAAGCGCTTCCGCTTTATTCCGATCCGTTATGTGATCAAATTTAACAAAGAACGAAAGCCGGTTGTTTTTTTCCTGGACGCGAACCGACTCAATCCGCGCGGGAATCAAATCCCCCCTGGTGTTTTGCAAACGCACCAGGTCAATCTCATCAAAAAGTGCCGGAGCATAGTATTCAGGAATCATCAAAACGGTTCCGTCTACACCGTGTGCCTGGGCAATACGCCCGATCATTACATACTGCTGATCTACAGGCTCCAGCATTTTTTTCTGTCCAGGTGGGCTCCACTTTTAAAGTGGAGCCCACCTTAGCTAATTAAATTATCCTTCTTGTTTTTCTTCCCAGGCTCGTTGAACCGTAACGCGATCTTCATCGTCGGTTACAAACCCTTCAAGTTCATCAAGCGGCGTATTTTCAATATGATCAATCGCCTCTTTAGCCAGCATGTCGGTCGACGTTTGGCCTTCGGCTTTTTCTTCAGAAGCTTCATCTTCTTCCGCAGGTTCTTCTTCAACCTCGGCTTTCACTTCTTCTTCATCAGAAGTCTCTTCGGCAGCCTCTTTTTCAGGCTCTTCCTCAGTTTCAGCCCCTTCGTCTTCCTGTGCTTCCTCTTCAGTAGTTTCTTCTTCGACCTCAGGTTCGGCTGCTGCTTCCTGTTCTTCTTCGTTCGCCTCTTCCTGGGTTGCAGCTTCAGCCTCGACTGCTTCTTCAGCTGTTTCGGTAGCTTCTTCTGTATCGTCAGCTGCTTCTTCGTCTTTGGCCTCAGCTTTGGCTTCTTCTTCATCGTCGTCGCTGGCCAGTGCTTCCTGTTTTGCTTTCTCTTTAGCAGCTTCTTCAGCTTTCTTTTTCAGCTGCTTCTGGTATTCGCGCTCTTCGGCTTCGAGGATGGCTTGCTGCCTTTCTTGCTTGGACGGTTCCTTGTCTGCTTTCTCCTCGCGACGCTCGCGCCACTCGGCCAGTGCTTCTTCAATCTCTTCTTCCGACTTGCCCCAGCGCATCAGGTGCATTTTATACATGATCCCCTGATCTTTGAGAATAGAACGAACGGTATCGCTGGGTTGCGCTCCCTGCTTTAGCCAGTGGATGGCCCGTTCTTCATTCAGGTTAACCTGATTCTTTGGGGTGACGTTATCAAAACGACCAAGGTCTTCAATAATGCGGCCATCACGTGGAGAGCGGCTGTCTGCTACTACAATATGATGGATCGGTCGTTTTTTACGACCTCTTCGTTGTAATCTTATTTTAATCATTACTTCTGTTGTTTACTTAAATTTTGCGTTGATTTATAGAGGAAGTCGTCGGAATCTTGCGCAACTTTTAAGGGTGATTCAGACCGGCTAAAAGTCTGAAAACCCCTTTTTCAACACATTCTTAAAAAATTAGTTAAATGGTAATTTACCTTTCATTCCTTTCATGCCCTGCATCATCTGGCCGATCTTACCCATGCCGGAGAACGATTGCATCATCTTCTTCATCTGGTTGAACTGCTTCATCAAATCATTCACGTCCTGAACTTTTGTACCCGAGCCCTTGGCAATACGTCGTCGCCGGGTTGCGTTTAAAATATCAGGGTTATGCCGTTCTTCGGGCGTCATGGAATTGATGATGGCTTCAATGGGCTTGAATGAATCTTCGTCAATTTCCTGATCTTGCAGGGCTTTATCTGCACCGGGAATCATGCCGACCAAGTCGGAGATGCTTCCCATATTTTTTACCTGCTGCAGCTGCTGGCGAAAGTCTTCCAGATCAAAACTGTCGGACTTGATTTTCTTTTGCAGCTTTTCAGCTTCTTCCTGATCAAATTCCTTTTGTGCTTTTTCTACCAGCGAAACCACATCACCCATGCCCAAAATACGCTGAGCCATCCGGTCGGGGTAGAACGGTGAAAGCGCGTCCAGCTTTTCGCCGGTACTTACAAACTTAATCGGTTTTTCAACCACCGTTTTGATGGAGAGGGCAGCACCGCCCCGTGTATCACCGTCGAGCTTGGTGAGCACGACGCCATCATAGTTAATGCGTTCGTTAAATTCTTTGGCTGTATTTACCGCATCCTGACCCGTCATAGAGTCAACAACAAACAGCGTTTCATTCGGCTGTACAGCTTCTTTAATTTCAGCCACCTCGTTCATCATGGCTTCGTCTACGTGCATGCGTCCGGCTGTATCAATAATAACGGTGTCGAGCGCCAGGCTCTTGGCCATGGACACCGCCTCTTTGGCTGCGCGCACGGCGTCTTTCTGCTCGATCGAGTAGACCGGTACGTTAATTGAATCCGCCAGCGTTTTAATCTGGTTGATGGCAGCCGGACGATAAACATCAGCAGCGGCCAAAATCGGATTGCGATTATTTTCCTCTTTTAAGTACTTGGCCAGCTTTGCCGCAAATGTTGTTTTACCAGAACCTTGCAGGCCGGCAATCAAAATAACAGTCGGAGGCGTATGCGCTACAGCAATATCTTCGCGTTCCTGGCCAAACATTTCCACCATCTCGTCATAGACGATCTTGGTAAACTGTTGACCGGGATTCACGGCCGTTAGCACGTCTTCACCCATCGCCCGCTCTTTGATATGATTGGTGAAGGTCTTTGCCACCTCATAATTCACATCGGCATCGAGCAGGGCGCGACGTATTTCTCGTACCGTTTCAGCAATGTTAACATCACTGATCTTCGCTTCGCCTTTCAGCGATTGAACGGCGTGGTTGAGTTTTGAGGATAAATCTTCAAACATAATTGATATACGTGCGTGTGGTTCTTGCTTCGTTGCTTTTTGTACGAGGACAAAGTTTCCAAAAATAAGGACTATTTACAGTCTTATCAACAGAATTAATTCAGAATAATTATTTTGAATCTGCATGGAAGGAAAAGTGGAATTATTTAGTAAAAAAGGATAGAGGAACAAAATAACGTAATCGGCATATATGATGATTACGATAACGCTAAAGAGGCGTTTAATTAAATAAAATCAAATATGTAGGGGGAAATCCTTATGGACATAATCTTAAATAAATGGAGCGATATGAGCCGATTTGGGCTGATGATATGTCTGGTGCTGGCAATGGGGGCATGTGCTACAACGAACGTTCCGGCGCCTGATACCTCAGAAGCAGAGTCGATGATTAAGCAGGCAGAAGAGGCCGGAGCGCAGGAGTATGCGCCACTTGAACTGCGTGAGGCGCGCGAAAAAGTTGAGCAGGCCAAGTCGCTTGTTGAACAGGAAGAAAATGCAAAAGCAATGCGCTTGACTAAAGAAGCATCGGTTGATGCGGAGTTGGCGATGGTCAAAGCACGTTCTGCCAAAGCGCAGGAGGCTGTAAAACAGCTTAAGGAAACGATAAAAACGCTTAAAGAAGAAATTGAGCGAAATCAACAAAAACAGGGAGGTTCGCAATGAAACATGTATACAAAAACATAGCATTTGCAGGGACGCTGGTTGCGAGCTTGTTATTTGTAGGCTGTGCCGGAACACCTGATACGAATCCGATGGTGCAACAGGCACAGACCAATTATCAACAAACCGAAAGTGACACTTTGGTTGCGAAGCATGCACCTGTTGCATTGAAAGAAGCCAAAGAAGCTGTTACGCAAGCGCAAAGTGCGTTGAAGAGCGGTAAAGATGAGGCTGTGGTGAATCACAAAGCGTATATCGCTCAACAGCGGATTAAAATTGCTGAGCAAACAGCTTTGTTAAATGCAGCACAGGATGAAGTGGAACGTGCTGAGACGGAGCGCCAGAAGGTGTTGATACAGGCCCGACAAGCGGAAGCGGAGGCTGCTGAACGCCGGGCCGAAATGGCTCAGGAAGAGGCTGAGCAGAAGAAAGCTGAAGCCGAAGCTGCTAAAGAAGCAGCAATGGCTGCCCAGCAGCGCGCCGAAGAATTGGCCGAACGTGTGAATGAACTGGAGGCCGAACTCACAGAACGCGGCTTGGTACTTACGCTTGGCGATGTACTTTTCGATGTAGACGAAGCGACGCTAAAGCCAGGCGGACAACGAGCCGTTACTGAGTTAACGGGCTTCCTCCGGGAGTACCCTGAGCGTAGCGTATTGATCGAAGGCCATACCGATAATACAGGATCGGACAGCTACAACCAGGGGCTTTCTGAAGACCGGGCAAATACTGTTCGTCAGGCTTTAATAGCTAATGGAATTGCTCCCGAGCGTATCCGGTCCGTGGGGCTGGGTGAACAGTATCCGGTGGCCAGTAACAACACGAGCGGCGGTCGCCAGCAAAATCGCCGGGTTGAAGTGATTATTTCCGACGAAAGCGGAGAAATTCCCGATCGTCAGTAATGGAACTTCTCCCTGGAAATCAAGTATAAATTAAAGGCGTTATTGTGTAATGCAATGGCGCCTTTTTTACTTGATTGAAACATAAATTAATAAGCTTACAGGCAACGAAATAAGAACATATATTAAAATGGCAAATCGTATTAAAGGTCTTGCGCCTTTGTTGGTTATAGTGATGGGTGGAATCATGGTGAATTGTGCCGGCACTCCAGATGTAAATCCAGCGGTGCAGAAAGCACAAAAAGAGTATAATGAAATTGAAGATGACTCCCTTGTTGTAGCTCATGCTTCTTTTGAGCTTAAAAAAGCAAAAGAGGCCTTGGCAGATGCACAAAAATCTATGGAGCGGGGTGATTCCAAAACTTCAGTCGAACAAAAAGCGTTATTAGCTCAACAGCGTATAATAATTGCAAGGAGAAAAGCCCAACTCGAAGCAGCACAAAATCAACTTCACCGTATGTCGAATGAGCTGCAGGCGCTGCAAAGGAACGCGCCCCAAATGGATGAGGATGAAACCGACATCTCTCAAACAGAACTTAAAGATGAAGTAAGAATGAAACGGCTGACCAACTTTGAGACACAACAGACGAGCCGCGGATTGGTCATCCGATTTGAGAGTGGGAATTTTGAATTGGGAAAAACATATTTAAAGTCGAATGCTGCAGGAGCGATAAATGAACTGGCCGATTTTTTGAATGCCTACCCCAAACGGAATGTGCTGATTGAAGGCCATACCGACAGTACGGGCTCCAAAAATATCAATCAAAAACTATCATTACAGCGGGCTATTGCCGTTCGTGATGCACTTGAAGCCCGGGGCGTTGCTGCTGCTCGAATGCAGGCCATTGGATTGGGTGAGCAGTTTCCGCGGGTGAGCAATAAGACGGAGGCCGGACGCGCCTATAACCGAAGAGTTGAAATAATCGTTTCGGATTCAAGTGGCACAATCCCTCCGCGACAATAGTATATGCCAGCAACCGAACGGGAAAAAACATAAGATGCTGTTACATAAAGTGGTAGCATCTTTTTTATTTTTGGTGATCGATATTTATTATTTTCATGCAATCAATCAACGAAAAGTTAAAATTAACACTGCTATTATTATGGCTGATCAAAAGGGATATGGATTATTGGAAGGGAAAAAGGGAATTATTTTTGGCGCGCTGGATGAGCGCAGCATTGCCTGGCGTATTGCGTTAGCCTGCAAGCGCGAAGGAGCGGATTTTGTGCTTTCCAACGCACCGGTGGCATTGCGATTCGGTTCGTTGGATGCCCTTGCTGAAGAAACCGGTTCTGAAATTATTCCATGCGACGTCTCCAAGGAAGAATATGTAGAAGAATTCATGCAAAAAGTGAAAGACGAATTCGGCAGTGTCGATTTTATCCTCCACGCCATCGGCATGTCGCCGAATATTCGCAAAAAGCAGGAATACAAATCACTGAATTACAACTGGTTTCAACAGACGTTGGATATTTCGGCTATTTCGTTGCACAAAATTCTGCACTATGCGGATGAAATGGAAGTTTTAAATGAGGGGGGTAGTGTTGTTGCCCTTTCGTATATCGGGGCGCAGCGTATCTTTAGCAAATACAGCGACATGAACGATGCCAAGGCCCTGCTCGAGAGCATTGCCCGTAATTACGGCAGCCGGCTGGCGGAGAAAAACATCCGCGTTAATACCATTTCACAGGCGCCGACCAAAACTTCGGCAGGCAGTGGGATCAAGGGCTTTGACGGCATGTATACCTTTGCTGAAAAACTGGCGCCGCTGGGTAATCCAACTGCCGATGAGTGCGCCGACTACTGCGTGACGCTCTTCTCTGACTTAACGCGCAAGGTGACCATGCAGAATCTCTACCACGACGGTGGCTTTGTTACGGCAGGAGTCAATGAAGAAATGATCGCCGGCCTGGCGAAACTTTATGGTAATGAGGATGAGTAATTTTACTTACTTGTCATCCTGAGTGCAGTCCTGATATGTCGGGACGAAGTCGAAGGATCTCAATTACTGCTACAGCAGAAAGTGAAAAAAGGATATAGGTTGAGATCCCTTGTCACAAGCTCTTCGGGATGACAAGGCAATGAGAATTGTTAAAAAATGTCGCGTGGGTTTACTGTTTCCCTGAAAGTTGGTTAATTGATTTGAGTTATTCGTTAATAGTAATTGGTTATTAGGATCTTTTCTATCAAATTCCTGATTGAACCGTGAATAGAAAACGAATGACAAGTAACTATTAACAATTAACAATCAGACATGAAACGACTGGCCGCCTGCACACTTGCATTTCTTCTCCTCAGCATTACCGGACTTGCTCAAAATCTTCCATCCATCAGTGAAAAGACGAATGGATTTGAAAAAGAAGAGGGTTTCTTTACCTATTATCGGGATAAAGCCGAAGGAAAAATATGGCTGGAAGTGGATAAGCTAAATCAGGAAATTTTATATGTCAATTCGCTGGCAGCCGGCGTGGGCTCGAATGATATTGGTTTAGACCGCAATCAACTGGGTGACAGCCGCATTGTATATTTCGAGCGCCGCGGACCAAAGTTGCTGATGGTTCAGCCCAACTACTCGTACCGTGCCAGCAGTGACAATAAAAAAGAACAGGCCTCGGTGCGCGATGCATTTGCACAATCGGTGCTGTGGGGGTTCAAGGTAGAAGCAGAAGAAGACGGCCGCGTACTGGTTGATCTGACTGATTTTCTGCTCCGCGATGCGCACGGGGTAACCGACCGCTTGAAGGGAGGCAATCAGGGTAGCTTCAGCCTGGATGATTCGCGATCGGCCCTGTACCCCGAAGGCACAATGAACTTTCCCGAGAATACCGAGTTTGAAGCTACGCTTACGTTTACCGGCAATGCTACAGGGCGGCATCTGCGGTCGGTAACGCCCTCATCCGATGCCGTTACCGTTCGGCAGCATCACTCATTTGTGCAACTTCCTGATGACGGCTACCAGCCACGCACGTTTGATCCGCGGGCGGGTTACTTCGGCACCAGCTATCAGGATTACAGCACGCCGATCGGAGAATCGCTGACCAAGCGGTTCATCACCCGCCACCGGCTGAAAAAGAAAAATCCCGGCGCGGAGATGAGCGAACCGGTTGAGCCGATTGTCTACTATCTGGATCCCGGAACACCAGAGCCGGTGCGCAGTGCGCTGCTGGATGGCGCCCGGTGGTGGAACCAGGCGTTTGAGGCCGCCGGTTATAAAAATGCCTTCCAGGTTAAAATGCTGCCCGGAGATGCCCACCCGCTGGACGTACGCTATAATGTGATTAACTGGGTACACCGCTCCACGCGGGGATGGTCGTATGGTTCATCAGTGGTTGATCCCCGTACCGGCGAAATCATCAAAGGCCATGTGTTGCTCGGTTCGCTGCGCGTTCGGCAGGACTATCTGATAGCCGAAGGGCTTCTTTCGCCGTATAAAGATGGATTTTCGAAAGATAAAAACGATCCCATGCTGGAAATGGCGCTGGCACGTATCCGTCAGCTTTCGGCTCATGAAGTGGGACACACCATTGGCTTGGCCCACAATTTTGCGGCCAGTACCAATAGCCGCGCTTCGGTAATGGACTATCCCGCGCCCCTGGTGCGCATTACAGATGACGGTAGTTTTGATTTGTCTGAAGCTTACGACACCGGCATCGGCGAATGGGATAAAGTAGCGGTGCACTACGGCTACCAGGATTTTCCTGAAGGGGCAAATAAAAATGAAGAGCTCAATGAAATTCTTACCAATGCGATTGAAGAAGGGCTGTTATTTATTTCGGATTCCGATGCACGTCCTGCAGGCGGCGCACACCCGAAAGCGCACTTGTGGGATAATGGGGCTGATGCCGTAAATCAGTTGAATCACATCATGGAGGTGCGGCGCAAAGCACTGAATAAGTTTTCGGAGTCCAATATCCCAATGGGCACACCCATGGCCACGCTCGAAGATGCACTGGTGCCGATTTATCTATACCACCGATACCAGCTTGACGGCACAGCCAAGCTCATTGGCGGACTTGATTACAGCTATAATTTGCGGGGTGATGCACAAGGCGGTCCCGAGCCGGTGGCTGCATCAAAACAGAAAGCAGCGCTGGATGCCATGCTTGCTACACTTTCGGCTGATGCCCTGCGTATGCCGCAGGAAATTGTAGCGCTAATTCCGCCCCGACCGATTGGTTATTACGGTTCGCGCGAGCTATTTAATAGTTATACTGATCCGGCATTTGATCCGCTCGGTGCTGCCGAAACGGCTGCAAATATGACAGCACAGTTGCTGTTTAACCCAAACCGTGCCGCGCGACTGGTCGACTTTGAAGCGCGCAATGCCGGCAACCTCGGTTTGGCCGAAATGGTTGATCAGGTTTTAAATGCAACCTGGAAAGCAGATCACGCTGATAATTATGAAGCCGCCGTGCAGCGTACGGTAAACTTTGTTGTCTTGTATAATATGATTCAACTGGCAATGAATGAGGATGCGTCAACACAGGTGCGGGCGGTGATGCACCAGAAACTCAAAAACCTGCAGGCATGGCTGCAAACAAATGCATCGGATTCAGAAGGAAGTGGATGGGAAGCAGCATATAATTACGCAGCAAAAATAATAGACGATTACGAAAACCACCCGGAGCGGATTGAATCAATGCCTGAGCCGCTTTCACCTCCGCCGGGATCACCCATCGGCAGTGGTGAGGAAATACTCGGTTGCAGTTTTTAACAATTTGTCATCCTGAACTTGTTTCAGAATCTGGAGTTGTAGATACCAGAATAATACTCCTTGTTTTTTTACGCATGTTTTTCATCAAGTGCGAAAGGGTGTATTTTATGTGTTATGATATCACCCGAAGAACTTTTAACCGGCTATGCAAACGGCATTTTTCCCATGGCCGATACATGCGACGATCCCCGGGCAAAATGGTACACGGCCGAGCGGCGCGGTATCATTCCGCTGGATAATTTTCGGGTATCATCCAATGTTGAGCGTATTGTTCGCAATCGTCACTACCATGTAAAATTTGATCACGCTTTTCGAAGGGTGATGAAAGCGTGTGCCGACCGGGACTCAACGTGGATTTCCAACGAAATTATTGAATCGTATTGCCGGCTTCATAAATTGGGATATGCACATTCGGTAAGCGTGTATGACAAGCAGTGGAAGTTAGTGGGCGGACAGTATGGCGTATCACTGAAAGCGGCGTTTTTTGGTGAATCCATGTTTAGTCATGCCAAAGAAGCCGGGAAAGTGGCCCTGTATTGGACGCATAAGGTACTGGAGCAGGGCGGTTTTAGGTTGTGGGACACGCAATTCTGGAGTAAACATTTAGCGCAATTCGGGGCTATTGAAATTTCGGCTGAAGAATATCAGCATCGGTTACAACGGGCACTGAAAAACGAAGCAAGTTTCAAGGCGGTAGACTGAATTAATATTCCCGTACGTCTATTTAGCTGATCTTGCGCGCTTTATCGTTGCTGTGGAAGTATCGCGGGACTACACGTGGTAAAAGCGTGTTCTGCCACTGGTCACTCTGTGTACGAAAGAACCAGGTATTGCCATTACAAAAGGCCTTAATTCTTATATTATGCGCATCCTGGTTCTTATTTAGGAAGAAGTAATCTTATTCCCAACCAAGCTTTTCACTTGTTTAATGATACCATCCGGGCCAATGCCCACTTCATCATGCAGTTCACGCTGGGTGCCGTGTTCGACAATGCTATCGGGAACTCCCATTATAGTAGTGGGGATGTGGTGTGGCTTGTCCGCCAGGTATTCTACAACAGCACTGCCGAAACCCCCCAGTCTGGTGCCGTCTTCGATGGTAATAATGCGATCGTAGGTATGGCAAATTTCATCAATAAGAACGGTATCCAGCGGTTTAGCAAACCGCATATTGTAATGACCAATGTTAATGCCTTCTTCCGCCAGTATGTCGGCGGCTTCAATCACATAATTACCTATGGGACCGAAGCTGAGAATGGCAATTTCATCACCTTCGCGCAGGCATGTGCCCTTTCCTATTTCCATGGATTTAAAGCCTTCGGGAATATCCATGCCGGTAGCTTCGCCGCGCGGGTAGCGAATAGCCCAGGCGTCATCCTCATAGGTTGATGCGGTAAACATCATGTCGCGCAATTCCTCTTCGTTGAGTGGTGAAGAAATAATCATATTGGGCACGGCACGCAGGTACGAAATATCATACAGGCCGTGATGGGTCGGCCCGTCGGCGCCGGCAATCCCTGCGCGATCAATACAAAATACCACGGGCAGTTTTTGAATAGCAACATCGTGAATAACCTGGTCGTACGCTCGTTGTAAAAAGGTAGAATAGATGGCTGCAAATGCTTTTTTGCCTTCGGCTGCCAGTCCGGCTGCAAACGTAATGGAATGCTGTTCGGCAATGCCTACATCGAATGCACGATCGGGAAAGGCATTCATTAACGGCCACAGGCTGGAACCGCTGGGCATCGCCGGGGTGATGCCTACGATGCGTTCGTCTTTCTCGGCCAGCTCTACAATAGCATCTCCAAATACGTGTTGATATCGCGGAATCTTAGGTTCTTTCCTGGGTGGGGCCAGCGATTTCCCGGTAATTTTATCAAACGGGCTGCTTTGGGCGTGCCACTTGGTCTGTTCGCGCTCTGCCGGGGCAAACCCCTTGCCTTTTACCGTAACGGCGTGCAACAATTTGGGACCGGGAATATCTTTGAGGTCTTCGAGTGTACGGCGGAGCGTTTCTACGTTATGGCCGTCAACTGGTCCGTAATATTTGAATCCGAGAGACTGAAACAATCCACCCGGCGTAATAGCTGCCGTAACTGCTTTTTCCAGCCGTGAAGCTACTTTGCGCATTTTTTCACCGGCTGACTTAAAATGGCCGAGCATATCGTAGATTTCATCCCGCAGTTTATTAAATGTTTTGCTTGTTGTAATATCCACCAGGTATTCATTAAGCGCTCCCACATTGGGATCGATCGACATATCATTGTCGTTGAGAATCACAATCATATCGGTATCGAGGTAACCGGCGTTATTCAGGCCTTCGAAGGCCAGTCCGGCTGTCATGGCGCCATCACCTGTAATGGTTATCACGTGGTTATCGCCTCCGCTTAAATCACGGGCGACAGCCATTCCGAGTCCGGCCGAAATGGACGTGCTGGAGTGCCCCACACCAAACGTATCATACTCGCTTTCACTGCGTTTCGGGAAGCCCGAGAGCCCGCCGTATTTTCGATTGGTATGGAATTGTGCTCGGCGGCCGGTAAGTATTTTGTGCCCGTAGGCCTGGTGTCCCACATCCCAGACCAGTTTATCTTCAGGTGTATTGAAAACGTAATGTAAGGCAACAGTAAGTTCTACCACACCGAGGCTGGCACCAAAATGACCGCCATGAATAGAAACCGTTTCGATGATATAATCACGCAATTCATCGCACAACTCAACCAGTTGGTCGGCATCCAGTTTTCTTAAATCATCCGGGGTGTGAATTGGTTCAAGTAACGGTCCGGCTTTGGGTTTATCAAATTCCATGGGCAATGCTATTTAAGTTTGCGTATGCTCTTCATTTACCTTTTCAATACGTAGTTCTGCTTCTTCCAGTGTTTGTGAGCACTGTTTAGAAAGTACAATGCCTTCTTCATACAATTCGATTGATTCTTCCAGCGAAAGATTTTCATCGTCAAGTTTTTCAACGATTGTTTCCAAGCGCGATAAAGCCTTTTCGAAGCTAAGGCGTTCCTTTTCAGCCATAAATATGCAACGTCACGTTAAAAAGATTTAAACAATTAATATAATAAAATGTTTTCGATCGCAGAATACATTTCTTTTACGTGTATATTGGTGTTATGATGCATAAACGTTATTTGTTGGTTATGAATTCAAAAGAGCGTTTAATTACCGCCATTTTTTTCGGATGAT
>JAFGWN010000243.1 GCA_016937115.1 Balneolaceae bacterium
TAATGCTTTAAGATGACGAATCATCAGCTCGGTTTCGAGGGAAGAGGGGTGGTCAAAATTCTGTTTGCTGCGTTCTTCAAACGAAAGGTGCTTCAAGTCGCGATAGTAGGAATCGTGCTGAAGACACACCAGGTTTTGTTCGCCAATAGTATTTACGATGTGGTTGATGACGGTGGTCTTACCCGAGCCGCTGCCGCCTGCCACTCCAATGATGATAGGTTTCACTTGGTTTCGGTTGTATTAAAATGCTGGCTTTTTTCGAACTGTTCTTTGTAGTTTCGGATGGCCCGAAAGATGGCAGAAGCGATGATGCTTTGACCATAGTCGCTATTAAGATATTTTGCTTCATTGGGATTCGTAACAAAGCCAGTTTCTACTAAAATTGCGGGCATTGAGGCGTGATATAAAACGACAAACCGGGCTTGCTTAACACCTCTTGAACGGCGGTTAGCCCGGTTTTTAAATTGCTGTTGAACCATCGTGGCCAGTTGTTCACTGCTGGCGATATATCCGCTGTTGGCCAGTTCATAGATAATCAGATCTTCTTGTGAGAGCCTTTTTCCACTATTTTCATTATCAGGTCCGACGATATTGTTTTCGCGCTTCATTACCTCAAGTGCAGTTTGGCTGCGTTCAAGTCCCAAAAAATACGTTTCGGTACCATGTGCCTGTCTGGCCCCTGCTGCATTGGCATGAATGGAAACAAATAAATCACCCTCGGCCCGGTTGGCTAAACGTCCTCGTTCTACGAGGCTCTCCCTGATCTCAATATTTGGATCACTTTTTGATCCTACCAAATAATCGCCGTCACGGGTATATACCACATTCACATCCGGCAGATATTTATTGATGTATCCTCCCACTTTTTTGGTGATATCTAATACAACATTTTTTTCATAGATCCTTTGGTAGCCGATGGCTCCTACATCATGCCCGCCGTGTCCGGCATCAAGTACCACGGTATCAAACTTAATTTTGTCCTTAATTCTCTGATAACTGGTTTCAATGGCAGCCGGTTTATCGCTATCGCTATTGTCTGCCATCGAGGGCTTACTCGTTTTAGCGTTGGACCATGGAAACGATTTCATGTCCAATATGTATTGTGCAAGACTTTTTTGTGATGTTTTCGTAAGTGCCAGTAACAGGTCTTTTCCATTGCGGTCCGGGTAGGCATCAGCTTTATAGAAATGGTCTTGTTTAAGAAAAATGTCAGCGCCGAGGCCCCCCGAGATAGAATAGAAATCGATCTTTTCGATTATATTACTTTGATCATCAATACGAATGTCTGATGTAGTAACTTCATTTCCCTTAATTTGAAATTGTACCAGATGATTTCGGGGCTGAGAAAAATTAAATGAATTTGCCGAAGAAGCCATGTGGAAACGGATGACATGCCCTTTATTGTCGCTGCGTTCAACAGAAGAGATACGGGTGAGCGTGTTCTTCTGAGCCGAACAGGAGAGGGGAGCTAATATAAGTATTATGAGTAGCCAATTACTTAAAAAACGCGGCCAAACGTTTCTCCTAAAGCATACCTGTTGAATATCCATTCAACGAAAATATTGTTTTGGTGTGATTAATATTGCGGTGAATAAAGTTAGCTAATTTACACTGAATTTTAAAAAACCGGTGCAATAAAAAGTTATAACGTAAGTTTTCGTTAATTTGGTATAGATTTTATACTTTTGCGTTTTATGCACCAATTCTAATAAATATTAAAAAGATGAAAAGAATAGCAGGTTTTACAAAGGTATTTGCCATTGTTTTGGCGTTTGGGTTTACTCTTGCCGGTTGCTCGAGCAATAAGGAAGCAAATGAGGAAGACGAGATGACATCTCAGGAGCGGGTAGATCAATATACAACGGTAGAGCTTAATGCAGATTTGAGTGACTTGTCTGATAATCAAAAAAAGATCATTGGCTTACTTATTGATGCGGGAAAGGCGATGGATGAGGTTTTTTGGCAGGAAGCGTATGGCCACCGCGACAGCCTGATGAATACGCTGGATAATGAAGCCACAAGAAAGTTTGTCAACATAAACTACGGTCCATGGGATCGGCTGAACGGGAACGAGCCGTTTATTGAAGGCGTAGGGCCCAAGCCGAAAGGCGCTAATTTCTATCCGGCTGATATTACCAAAGAAGAATTTGAGGCCTGGGATTCAGAAACCAAAGATGATCTCTACACGCTGGTGCGCCGCGACAGTATCGGTAATTTGATGACGGTTCCGTACCACGAAGCCTTTGCTGAGCAGCATAAGCTGGCGGCCAACAAATTGAAGGAAGCTGCAAATCTGGCCGAAGATCCGGGTTTAAAGAAGTATCTGAACCTGCGGGCCCAAGCGCTTCTTACCGATAACTATCAGCCCAGCGATATGGCGTGGCTTGATATGAAGAACAATACCATTGATGTGGTTATTGGTCCGATCGAAACGTATGAAGATCAGCTTTACGGCTATAAGGCTGCCCACGAAACCTTTGTGTTGATTAAAGACAAAGAGTGGAGCGATCGCCTTTCGAAATATGCGGAAGTGCTTCCCGAACTGCAGGAAGGGTTGCCGGTAGATGCAAAGTACAAGCAGGAAACACCCGGTCGCGACTCCGATCTTGGCGCGTATGATGCCGTTTACTACGCCGGCGATGCAAATGCGGGCAGTAAAACGATCGCCATCAACCTGCCCAATGATGAAGAAGTACAGCTTCAAAAAGGAACGCGTCGGCTGCAGCTGAAAAATGCAATGCGCGCCAAATACGATAAGGTACTGGTACCCATTTCAAATGAGTTGATCGTTGAGGAGCAGCGCGATTATATAACTTTTGACGCTTTCTTCGGGAATACCATGTTTCATGAAGTGGCACACGGACTGGGTATCAAAAATACGATCAACGATAAGGGAACGGTACGCGAAGCGCTGAAAGAACATGCCTCGGCGTTGGAAGAAGGCAAAGCCGACGTATTGGGACTGTATATGGTGAGCAGCCTGCGTGACAAAGGGATCGTCACCGAAGGCAGCATCGAAGATAACTACGTGACGTTTGTCGCCAGTATCTTTAGGTCAATCCGCTTTGGGTCGTCGAGTGCTCATGGGAAAGCGAATCTTATCCGGTTTAATTTCTTCAGGGAAATGGGAGCAATTACGTACGACGAAGATGTTGAAGCCTATCGGGTGAATTTCGATAAGATAAAAGAAGCAACGGATGCACTTTCCCAAAAAATTCTCACATTTCAGGGTGACGGTGATTATAAAGGCGTTGACGCTTTTGTGAAGAAATATGGAACTGTTGGAAGCCAGTTGCAGGCATCACTGGATCATCTGAGCGAACAAAATATTCCGACCGATATTATTTTTGATCAGGGAAAAGACGTACTGGGAATTGAATAAAAAAGAGGTTGAGTTCCAATCAAAAAGGGGCGCTTTGAAGCGTCCCTTTTTTTGTTTGACAATCATCTGCCAATCAATTACAATGCTAATACATCCTACCCAAATATTTAAATTTTAGGAGGCCATTTATGAACGAAAAAACCTTTCTTGATGCCGCCGAAGATGGAGACATCAGTACTGTGCAGCAAGGGCTTGACGAAGGCCTGAATGTGAATACCAGTGATGAGCATCAGCGTACGGCGTTGATGAAAGCCGCCAAACATGGAAACCTCGATATCGTTCAGTTGCTTATTGAAAACGGTGGCGACGTAAACACCCGCGATAACAGGGGCACCAGCGCCTTGTACTGGGCTTCGAGCAACGGTCACCACGATATTGTTCAACTGTTGATTGAGCATCACAGCGATGTAGATGTAATCGATGACCGCGGATGGTCTGCAAAAGACCAGGCCGGTTCCCATAACCATGATGAGATTGTCCACATGCTGGAGACAGCTCATTGATTTCAGAGTTGATTCGATGCAGAGTATAAAAAGTCTAAAAGCCTGTTTCTGTTAAAGAAACAGGCTTTTTTATGATCCAGCAGATAGCAGAAATATCGTCGGTTCTTTATGAATTGATTCCCGGTTTTTTTGCTGCCACTCTGAAACGGGTTGGGAAGTAATCGATTCGCTGGGAAGTGTCAGATTGGTAGCCGTGCAAAAACGGGTACTGGGTTGGCACAGTTTAATCACATCTTTAACAATAGCCTCATTTCGGTGTGGCGTCTCCATGAAAATTTGGGTGGCACCGGTCTGTCGCGATTCGTTCTCGAGTTCGTGAATCGCCCGCTGCCGTTGATTCTTATCGATTGGCAGATAGCCGTGGAAACTGAACGATTGTCCATTAAAACCGGATGCCATCAGCGCTAACAAAATTGATGATGGTCCTACCAGTGGATGGACCTTTATGCCGCGGGCATGTGCCATCTTTATAAGTTCTGACCCCGGATCGGCGACGGCCGGGCAGCCCGCTTCGGATAGTAATCCTGCGTCTCTTCCCTGTGTGAGCGGGTTCAAAAAAGAGGCTGTTTCGTGAGCAGGGGTCTTTTTATTGAGCAGCAGAAAATCGATTTCATATTCCGGTACGGTATTACCAACCCATTGGAGGTAACGGGCGGCCGTTTGGACATTTTCGACAATCATCACATCGAGCCGGCGAATGATATCCAGCACATATTCGGGAATAGTATTGTTCTCGGGCGTTTTGCCCAGCGTATTGGGAATCAGGTAGAGCGTTCCTGTCGTTTGCTCTTTACTCATTGTTATCAACCCGTTCAATTACAAATTGTTCATCTCCTTCGGTCAGCTTTTTATTGGTATAGCGATGAACCAGAAATGCTATAAAAAGTGTAATAAACAGCCCAACGGCGGCCATCGCCATATTCGTCAACGCTAAGCCTTTTTGCGTGCTGTAAGTGGGAATCATTACAATATTCACAAAGGCATCTTTCTTGTAGCGAATGGGGATCACCTCACTTTTGCCGATAGCACCGGCCATTTCAACTGGTAGCGACAATTTTTGCTGATGTTGTTCTTTATCCGCCTCGAACCGCAGTACAACGTATCCGTTGGTTTGGGCGGCAATTTGCTTTAGATCGTAATCTACTACTTCGGCCACGTAGCTTTTGCCGGTATCGTACGTATCTACGACGCTGTAAAATACCAGTGCCTGGTGCACAGATAAGAACAGCAGATAACCGGGCAACAGCCAGATGAGATATAAAAACTTATATGGATTCATTGTGCAGAAGAGTTGGTAGATTGATTTGGTTTGCGAATTGCGTTAACCGTTGCTTCTCTCAGGGCGGGGTCCCAGATCAGGCGCTGCTCAAAATCCTGATGCATCAGGTTACTGCTCATATGAAACCAGAAAGCAATTTGCAGTTCATCAAAGAACACGGCCTGGGCAAATGGTTCTTCGCTGTATGATGATCGGCCATAGTCGATACCATTAACCATGCCCATGCGATTGTCGTACAGGGCTCCGTATGTTTTAAAATCTTTATTAAGGCGGCCGCCTTTATCTTCAAGGGGCCAGTTTAAAAAGGACTTTACTCTTTGAGAAATAGTTTTTGAAATAAGCTGTTCCTGCTGAATTCTTTTCATCAGCCTGCTCATATCATGTGCTGTGGTTTTTGGGAAAAAAGCCAGTGCATCGCGTTGTAAAATAAACTTTATTCCAAGGCCATCTGTTTCCCGGAAGCGGTCAACTATTTCTTTTCTAAAGGTTGCATTCTCTTTCATGCGCCGGGCATTTTGGAATACAATGGTACGAAAATCATCCATTGAAAGTGTACTCAGGCTGTCAAAATGAGCTTGAGCAGAAGTATCATTTTCACTTGGCCGAAGCGTGATGTACAGACCGCTAAAAGGCAGAGGTAATTCCGTTTCCTGAAGTGAAAGATCATCATAAAGCTTCTCGATATTTTGGATACCCAGTTTAAACAGCAGATAATCGGCAATAGCAATATCATTAAATCTTACACTTGCCTGAACCAGATCTTTCAAAGCAATAGAATCGTCATCCGAAATTTTATTTTGATCGCGGAGTGTGGCAAGGGCATCCTCATGATCCGATTCATCCATGTAGGGCAGCTGGAAATGGTTAACCTCTTCGAGCGGTACTTGCTCGTTGGGATCAAGTGATCCCTCTTGAACCCGGCGGGCATATTCAATAGCCGAAAAGAGGACAGATAGTCTTCCCATTGTTCTTGGCGTATGCTGGTTGTAAAGAATGGACGAGTCGGGATTATTAATGGCTATAGAGGCAATAGACACCCGCTCTGGCTGCGCTGCTACATATTCGGTAAGGCCTTTAAGTGAGGAGGTTTTTTGCACCCATTCCTGTCCCTCCTGAATTCCAGCCTGATTATCCCAAAGGGTATAAAGAGCATCCAGGTTGAAGCCGAATACAATCAGGAATATCAACAGAAATGTGGCAAGAAAGGCCCCGATAAATTTGAGAATGCGCATGCAGAATTATTCGGTTAATGATGAACCCTCAAATATACGGATCCTGTAATTGGGAATCAGGTGTAAAAAGAGTGTACCGGCCGTGATGAATTGACAAACATGTAAACCTTTCACAATCAGCTTACAAGGCGCATAACTTCTGCACAGAGGATAGCAGCATATGTACCAAGCGCGTAGCCGAGCACAGCGAGCAGTACACCTACCGGAGCCAATGCCGGGTGAAAGGCCGAAGCTACAATAGGGGCCGAAGCTGCACCACCTATATTTGCCTGGCTGCCAACAGCGGTAAAGAAGAAAGGAGCGTTTATAATTTTGCCGACGATAAAAAGAATCATCACGTGAATTAAGATCCATGCCAGCCCGATCAGAAAAAATCCCGGATTTTCAAAAATGGCCAGCACGTCCATCTTCATACCGATGGTGGCAACGAGGATATATAAAAATAAACTGCCGATTTTAGAAGCTCCGGCTCCCTCTAATTCTCGTGCTTTGGTAAATGACAACAAAAGGCCGCCCGTGGTAGCAATTACAATTAGCCAGAAGAATGCCGAGCCGAAGCTTAGATCTTTAAGTGCCGGATAATTGGTTGTGATCCATGGGGTGATGGTATCAGCTCCGAAATGTGCGATAGCCGTTATAGCAAAAGCAACAGCACAGATCGTAGTGATATCTGTGAGTGTAGGAATTTTGGCGATGCTCTGTTTATACTCTTCAATCTTTTTTCGCAAATTGGTGATAGGAGTCGCATCGGCTTTAAACCATTTATCAATACGCTCGGATATACCCGCCCCATAGAGTAAAAAGCCAAGCCAGATATTGGCAACGATAATATCAACCGTAATCATAGCGGAAAAGAGTTCATCGCTGGGATCATAGATTTCATACATGGCGGTCTGATTTGCTCCCCCGCCAATCCAGCTTCCGGCTACCGTAGAAAGTCCCCGCCAGATCTCTTCCGGACCTGCACCGGCAACGACATCGGGTGCCAAATAAGAGAAAAGTAACAGGGCAACCGGACCTCCAATTACAATTCCTACCGTTCCCGCCAAGAACATAATAATAGCTTTTGGCCCTAATCCAACTATGCCCTTGAAATCAATGCTGAGTGTTAATAAAACCAAACTTGCGGGTAGCAGATAACGTGATGCCACGAAATAAAGATTAGATTCTTCACCCGAAATGAGTCCGGCCGAGTTAAGAATGGAGGGAATAAAATAACAGAGAAGAAGAGAGGGAATAAAGGTGTAAAACTTTTGCCAAAAGGGCTTATCACTGCTCGAGGTAATGAAAATAGCGGCGAGAATAACAAGCAAAATGCCGAGAACAATGGCATCATTGGTAAATACGGGAGCAGCGATAACGAGTGATAGCATGCAGGTTAATTTGATTTAAATTAGGACGGAATCTAACTGATCAAGGGGCAATGGTGCAAGTCTTAGGGAAAA
>JAFGWN010000244.1 GCA_016937115.1 Balneolaceae bacterium
AAAAAAGACAAACTTTCTTCATATTCAACCCACTCACCCTCGTTTTCATACAGATCGCTGATTTCCAGATATGTATTCAACACGTTCCCCAGCGCGTTGATATACGAATGAATAACTTCATTCTGCTCGGTGCTGAATGCCTCTTTTTTTGATTCAAGTACTGTAATTGCAACCGTCTCTTCGTTGTTTGTAAACGGCAAAAGGTTAACATAATCAATGGGAAGCCGATCTTCGTAGTAGTGGTCTATAGATTCCGGATTGATGTCATCTCCCACATGCAATGTAACGGGTTGACGAATGTTTTTATAGTCGTCTAAAAAATGATCTGCGAACCCAACGCGATCCTGAAAAACAACCTGGGATAGCTTCGTTGCTTTGGTTTCCATTACAAACTGCCGGCGGGCACGGTTGATCCAGTACAGACAAACCGTCTCAACACCGGAAGCTTCACGAAGCATCAGCACTAAATCTTCAAGTACTTCTTTAAACTCGCGGAGCGCCTTCTCCTGGCGCTTCTGCCCCATCAGTTCTGCATTTACGGATTGTCTGCTTTCTGCTTTCGGATACGAATTCATCAATCTTTACCTATTTTTTCTGCTAATTGCTCTGCCCGGGTAATCATTTTCTCGATTGCTGCCAGGCCTTTATTCCAAAAATCCGGCTGTGTGATATCCAGCCCGACCTTCGCCACAATATTTTCAGGCCAATCCGCGCCGCCCGTTCGCAGCATTTCCATATATTTTTCTGCAAAGCCATTATTCTGGCGCGTATATTCTTCATAAAGAGCTAATACCAGCAATTCGCCGAATGCATATGCATAGACATATCCCGGCGTATGCAGGAAATGCGGAATATAGCTCCACCAAATATCATAGCTCTCGGTAAGCTCTACCGAATCGCCGTAAACCTGTTCCTGCGTTTGCCGCCATACCGCAGAAAACTCTTCAGTCGTCAATTCGCCATCTTCCCGGCGTTTGGTGTGGATGGCGCTTTCAAAACGGTTCATCGATACCTGCCGAAACACCGTAGCAATAGTATCATCAATTTTGCCCATTAACAGTGCGAGTTGCTCTTTGGGGTCATCAAGCTGTTGCATCAAATTCTGGAACACAAGCATTTCGCCAAAAACAGAAGCCGTTTCGGCTGTTGTAAGCGGTGTTCCAGCCTGCAATACGCCTTGCTGCCGCGACAGGTATTGATGCACACCGTGCCCCAGCTCATGAGCCAATGTTTGCACATCGCGAATTTGGCCGTCGTAATTCATAAATACATACGGGTGAACCGAAGGCACTGTGCTTGCCGAATAGGCTCCTCCCCTCTTACCGGGACTTATGGCCGCGTCAATCCAATGGTGATCAAAGAATTTACCGGCTACCTCTCCCATTTCGTTATGGAACGCTCCGTAAGAATTTAGCACTATTCCACGGGCTTCATCCCACGATACCTGTTTCCTGTTTTTAAGTAATGGTGCATATCGGTCATAATCGTACAGGGTTTTATATCCCAGCAGGTTTTTCTTTAGGCGATAAAACCGCTGCACTAAATCATAGTTGTCCGTCACAGAATTGATCAGTATTTCAACTGTTTCGTCATCAATTTCATTGGCCAGATTGCGGGCAGAGATCCAACTGGAATAATTACGAAGCTTGTCATTGGTATGCTTATCGGCCAATATCGTATTAAAGATAAAGGTGAGCGTACGGCTCATCTCTTTAAACGTATAGGTGAGCGCTGCGTGTGCTTTTTTTCGCACTTCCCGATCAGGGTTGTGCAACTTGCTCAACGCCTCCTGCTCGGTAAGTTCTTCGCCATCAACCCTGAACCGCGCCGCGCCCAGCGATTCATCAAAAAACCGGTTCCAGGCACTGCGGCCGGTTACCGATTTCGCCGAGAGGATTTGCTCCTCTTTTTCACTGAGGGTGTGCTCTTTGTAACGGCGGGACGTTTCCAGATAATGTTTATAGGACGACAGCTCTTCACTTTCAATCAGTTCATTTGCCCGATTCTCATTAATCTTCAACCATTCGACATCAAAAAAGACCAGTTTTTGGTGAATAACCGATGACAATTCATTCGCCTCCTGCATCAACTTTCCAAATGCCGGGTTGTTGGTATCCGTCGACCACAGAAGGTGTGAGAAAGAGCCGATTTTACCAATTAAATCAAGAATATCTTCGTATTTATTAAATGCTTCCGCCAGTTGTTCTGCATCCAAATCAGCAATTCGGCCCTTATATTTGTCTGCAAATGCATTGGCCTTTTCACGAACGCGCTTTTTATCGGCTTTCAACTGGTTGTCATTAACGCCATCATATAAATCTGATAGGTTCCACTGAACTTCTTCAGCGCCTGATTTTGTCTTTTTTTCAGTGGTCATAAAATGGGATGAATGTAACTATTTTAATCTTTGTTGATTATTTTTGAAATCCAGAAACCTAAAAAAATTAAGTGACTTAAGGAATCGTATTTTAGTAATACAATAGTTAACTTTACGCTTAAGCGATATGGTTTTAAAGAAACCAAAAATTTCGCTCAATGTTAACTGATAAATTGCACGATTTTGATCGTGTTTTTAAATCCAAATTTACTCAATTAAGCTACTATTTTGAAGTCTATCGAAGCCGCTTTCGGTCCTAATTCTGCCCTTGTTGAAGAACTGTATGATCAATACCGTGAGGATCCTTCTTCCGTTCCTGCACATTGGAAAAAATATTTTGATGAAGTTGATGAAAATGATTCGCCTCAGGAACTAACTCATCAAGCAGAAATCTCAGATAATGGCGCGGAAGAAACAACAAAAGCTGCACCAAAAAAAGAAAAAACAGCCGGCAAGAAACAGGATTCTACTAAAACTGTAAAGAAGGACCAAACGGCAGAAAAAGACGCTAAGCTCGAGAAATTAAAAGGCATTTCCAGCAAGATAGCTGAAAATATGGATCTAAGCCTGGAAGTGCCCACCGCTACCTCCGTGCGCGTACTGCCCATGAAAATGCTTATTGAGGACCGGGATATTATTAACCGGCATTTAAAGCAAAAGCAAGAGCCTAAAGCTTCCTTTACCCATTTTATCGCCTGGGCTATTATCAAGGCGCTGGAAGAATTTCCGAACATGAATAATGCCTACATTAAAAACGAGGATGGCCCTCACAAGGTGATTAATGAGCAAGTTAATCTTGGCCTTGCTATCGATGTCCAGAATGATGACGGCTCCCGTAACCTCTTGGTGCCTAACATTAAGGGCGTCGACAAAATGAATTTCAAGGAATTTCTGCATGCTTACGCCCAGCTGGTTGATAAAGCTCGCAACGGGAACCTCGGAATTGATGACTTTCAAGGTACAACAATCACCTTAACCAATCCCGGCATGATTGGAACGGTTCAATCGGTACCCAGGCTAATGAAAGGTCAGGGTACTATTATTGCTACCGGAGCAATCGATTATCCTGCTGAATATCGCTCCATGTCTCAAGAGGTGCTGAATCAGCTCGGTATCAGCAAGGTAATGGCAATTACCTCCACGTACGATCACCGGGTGATACAGGGGGCCGAGTCGGGTTCATTTCTGAAATATATTCACAGCCTTCTGAACGGTGAAGAAGATTTTTACGACGGTATTTTTGAAGATCTTGAAATCCCGTATGAACCACTCTCTTTCGGTGAAGATAAATATATCGGTCAGCTTGATGGCCAGGGTGCTACCCTTGAACAGAACAAGCGCGCAATTGCCGTAATGCGCCTTATCAATATGTTCCGCACCCGCGGGCATGTACTGGCTGATCTCGATCCGCTTAGTGATGAACCAAACCACAGCCCGGAACTGGATCTGGAATACTACGGGCTTACGCTTTGGGATCTCGACCGTGAGTTTTACTGTGCCGGTTTGGGTGGATACGAAAAAGCGCCCCTCCGCACTATCCTTAAATTATTGCGTGATACCTATTGCGGCAAGATTGGCGCCGAGTTCATGCATATCCTTGATCTTGACGAGCGTAAGTGGCTGCGGGAGCATATGGAGAGTAGAGCCAATACACCGGATTTATCCAAGGATGAGAAGAAAAAGATTTTGCATAAGCTGAACCAGGCAATGGCCTTTGAGCAGTTCCTGGGTAAAAAATATATCGGCCACAAGCGATTTTCGCTCGAAGGTGCCGACACGCTCATCCCGATGATGCATTTTATGCTCAATCAGGCGGGCGAAGACAAGGTTCAAAAAATATTTATGGGCATGGCTCACCGGGGACGGCTGAACATCCTGGTGAACATTATGAATAAACCTTATAAAAAAGTGTTTGCCGATTTTGAAGGAAACCTCGATCCCGACAGCATTCAGGGATCAGGCGATGTAAAATATCACCTTGGTGCCAAAGGAACACATGAAAATGGTTCCGGCAACAATGTCGATATTGAATTGATGCCGAATCCAAGTCACCTTGAATCTGTCAACCCTGTAGTTGAGGGCGCAGCCCGCGCTACGGAAGATCACCTTGATGAAGAAGAACCAAACAAGAAAGTTTTGCCGGTACTCATTCATGGCGATGCTGCTTTCTCGGGCCAGGGTGTGGTGGCCGAAACACTAAACATGTCGCAGCTTGATGCTTACAAAACAGGCGGCACTGTTCATATCATTATCAATAACCAAATTGGATTTACCACGCTGCCCGAAGACGGCCGTTCCACCCAGTATGCATCTGATCTGGCCAAAATGATCCTGGCTCCTATCTTCCATGTGAACGGAGATAATCCTGAAGAAGCTGTTTACGCGATAAAAATGGCATTTGAATACCGCCAGAAGTTTGGCAAGGATGTTGTGATTGATTTGGTCTGTTTCCGCAAGCACGGCCATAATGAAGGCGATGAACCGGCATTTACCCAGCCGGGCATGTATAAGGAGATTGAAAACCATTCAACGGTCCGCGACATTTATACAAAAGAGCTGGTCGAAAAAGGCGAGCTTGATAAAGATGAAGCAGAGCAAATTTTTGAAGAGTTCGACGACCTCCTTCAAAAAGCGTTTGAAGATGCCAAAAACGCTTCCCCAATGGAAGTTACTGATGATATGATCAACCGGCATGAAAAAACGCAAGACGAATGGGATGAATTTCCCGATACAACGTATGCCGAAGAAGAATTGAAAGAGATTGCTGTTAAGTTGAACACGGTTCCCAAGAATTTTGATGCCAACCCTAAACTGCTAAAGCAGCTGGCCAAACGCGCTGAAATTGTCGAAAGCAATGAGCGTAAAATTGACTGGGGGTTTGCCGAAGCACTGGCTTTCGGATCGCTTCTTAAAAGCGGTACTACTATTCGGCTTACCGGTCAGGATGCCGAACGCGGCACATTCAGTCACCGCCATGCCAAACTGCACGGCACGGAAACGGATCAGGAATTTATTCCTTTAAATAACCTAAGTGATGACCAAGCACCATTTTATCCCTACAACAGCTTGCTTAGTGAATTTGCCTGTCTGGGCTTTGAGTTTGGATATAGTGCCACCAAGCTTGAAGCACTGGTAATTTGGGAGGCTCAATTTGGCGACTTTGTCAACGGAGCTCAAGTTCCTATTGACCAGTATATTTCTGCCTCAGAAGCAAAATGGGGGCAAAAGTCGAATTTGGTGATGACACTGCCCCACGGCTATGAAGGCCAGGGACCTGAGCATTCATCTGCACGGCTTGAACGATTCCTGCAGCTGTGCGCTGAAGACAATATGCAGGTCGTGAACCTTACAACACCGGCCCAGTATTTCCATATTCTACGCAAGCAGGCAAAACAGGAAAAGAAAAAGCCGCTCATAATTATGTCGCCCAAGAGTTTGTTGCGGCATAAACTGGCAACATCCAACACCGATGATTTGGCCAATGGCGCTTACAAACCATTTATTCCTGATACGGAAATAGAAAACAAAGAGAATATCAATAGATTAGTTATTTGCTCAGGCAAGGTCTACTACGACCTGTACCAATACCGCGAAAAGAATGAGCTAAGTAATATTGCCATTGCCCGGCTTGAGCAAATCTATCCTTTCCCGGATAAAGATGTGGCTGATATTCTGGATGAGTATGATCACGTGGAAGACATTGTCTGGTGCCAGGAAGAGCCTCAGAATATGGGCGCATGGACGTTTGTCAACCCTCGTATCCAACAGCAGCTTAATGACGGACAGAAGCTACGATATGCCGGGCGACAAGCTTCAGCATCGCCCGCTGCAGGTCAAAAGAAAATTCACGAGAAAGAGCAGCAATTGCTTATCAATGATGCGATGGAGTGATTAAATCACAAAAGCCAAATTTCAAATTACAAACCAACTCACAATTTCTGCAAAGAAGTTATACTCCTGAGCTTGTTTCTTTGGGAGTTCAACTCCCTCAGAGCAAAAGTAAGCTTTTTGAGTATTTGAATTTTATGATTTGATATTAGTTTACGGTTTGATGTTTGCCATTAGAAATTTTATCTAAGCCCATTCGGTACGCCTTTCCAAATACGGCTAACGGCGTCGTGGCTGTGCAAACTCTCTTCATGGATACACCGCACTACAAAATCTTTAATTCGTTCATCGGTGTTGAACTCCTCATACAATAAACGCGCCGCGTCTTCCACAAACTTCTGATAGGCTGCATTCATTTCGGCAAAAGCTTGCTCATCTTCTCGTTTCACCATCACCTGCGTTTCGGTCATCAGCGCTTTGCGGCAATGCTCAACCAGGTCCTCAACAAAGATTTCCTCATTAAGCTCCACTTTAATCGTAGCTACACTACGCTGGCTGTGGGGGATACCTGCTACGCCACGCGACTCCCGGGCGTGTTCGGCAAGTTCATAAGAGCAGGGACAAGCACTGCTGTACTCGTAATCCATATGCATGAACATACGGAAATTGCCATTGGGTGTAAGTGTCCCTTCCAGCGCTACCCGGTAATATTGATATCCCTCGAGCCCGGACCGCAGGCTCTCCTGCAAAATCGGGTAGTTAAATAAGAGCCGAATATAGGCTGATTTCACCTCCAACTCTTTAATATACAGCTCCAGTACTTCTTCCAGCTTGTCAAGATGAAAGACATCATCCTTAAAATCGTAAAACCGACGTATAATCCGGCTCATGTTAATGCCTTTTTTTCCGGCCTCAAGCCCAACGTAGCCATCAACTGATGTCTCCAGCGTTATCAACTCTCCATCGGGACGCGGGTATTTGAGCGGGAGTTTAAAATTTGAAATTCCCACCTGCTGAACCGGTACGTCGGCGCCTTCAATAAGCGACGCCGGACCATTTTGCAGATCGGGCAAGCTTGCCTTGTACTCGTCAGAAATAATAAAAGTAGGATCGTAGTGACGTTTCACTTTAGATGAAATCATTCGTTAAGATTAAAAGAATATTTTATAGTTCGTCATCGAAAAGACAGGGACAATAAACGGCTGAATTTCGTTCCGTTTCCCGAAGGCTTACTGCGTATAAAAAGCCTGAACTGGCTTCAGCAATAGGATCTTTAAGTTCTTCAAAAAAAGCTTTTACCAGATTTTCTGTTGAGGGAATTATCCCTTCAAGGAATTCGACATCCAGATTCAGATTCTTGTGATCACACTTCTCAATAATGTGATCATGGATTATCTGTTTCAATACTGCCAAATCAATGACATACCCTGTATCTTCTTCAGGCTTTCCAGCTACCGTCACTTCGATAATATAATTATGCCCATGCCAGTGCTCGTGGTTGCACTTCCCGTAGATATCCTTATTCCACTGGTCGGATTTTTGGGGGTTATGCAACCGATGGGCGGCGTTAAAATGTGCCTTTCGTCGTACCAGTACCATATTTTATGTCTCTATTAATCAGGATGATGACAACATCGATGAACCCAAGATGATTCCCTTTTTACAACCTCCTGAAGGTAAAAAATGTTTATCAAACTTGGTATAAATAAAAAGAGCACCCCGGTTCAAGGGGATGCTCCTTGTGATCAGCACACCTCACATAGCGTGTATGTGAGATTTCCTGGGTATAAGAGAGCTGTTTATTTTTTAAAACCCATAGTTAATGCCAAGGCTGATGCTTCTTCCGGGACTGTATAGGGTGAATGTTTGATCTTTGGCCTTATAGGCTTGATACGATTCTTCCTGGGTATCGTTTAAGATATTATCAATATTCAAACTTAACGATGCATTACCCAGCGATTTGTTCAGGTTAAAGCTCAGACTGTGGAATGGCTCCGCATACACATCGGGAAATAAACCCCCGCCTACGATAGTCAAAGTTTCCCCCTTCATGTTATAAAAAAAACCCGCATCCAGCCCAATTTCCGGTCTGTTATAAGTTAACCCTGCATTTATTATGTAGGGTGCCTGCCCGGCCATTTGTCGTTGATCTTCGATTTCCTGATCATTCTTTATTCTGCTCAATCGCGCCTGATACTCCTGCTCCGTCATATCGATTACTGATTTAACAACAGTTACATTGGTATTAAATCCGAAGTTGGTAAGGGCGGATGATATAAAGTCAAAAGATTTCCGGACTTCAAATTCGGCTCCAACCACTTTGCCGTTGCCAACATTCCGTGGTTGATATTCCGTAGAGGTTGGCTGTGCCTGAATGCGTACCAGCTCAATCGGATCATTGAAGGTTTTATAGAAAAAGCTTACAGAAAACAGCTGTCCACGGTTAAAGAACATCTCCCACCGTAAATCAAAATTGTTGATGCGCGTTTCCCGCAAGTTTCCATCCCACTCACCGATAGCGAACAGCCCCCCGTTAAATATCCGGTCGGATACAGGATCCAAAATTTGCGCGAAGGAGAGCTCTTTAAATGATGGACGGGCAATCGTTCGCGAATAGGATGCGCGTAAATTCATACGCTCGGAAAGGTAGTACGTAAGATTAGCGGAAGGAAAGAAATCGAGCGCATCGAGTACTTTTTCATTATCAAGGTTATTGCCGTCACCGCCCTGGGCAAAAAGCACATCACGCCCGGTATGGCGCTGTACATAGTTCTCAACCCGTAAACCGATACTTGCTTTCAGATCAGTAACCGGCATAAATTCATTGGAAATATATGCTGCCGTGTTATTTACGTTCGAGCTGTAGGCGTTGGGGTTGGGATCTGCGTTTCCTGAATCGTAGTAGATGGAACCGTTTGGATATAAATTTCCATTACTCAGAACTTCGTCAGGATGGCCCGTCCACTCCGGCTGTGAGCCGAAAAATTTTAGACCGTATGATAAGATTTCATAGTCGCGTTGCTTATAAACATGGCTGGCACCAAACTTAAACGAAGCGTCATTGCCAAACAGCTGATACCGACGGGTGACATCGGCCCGGCCCACCAGGTTTACTTCATCAAGATATCGCCAGAGACGGCTGGGAAACCCACCGGCACCTGCACTGAAACGCGGTGCTCCGCCAGTCGGTGACAGTGTATACGTGGTGTTTCGAATATCAGGGTCTACAATATTTGAAAAGGTTGGCGATATTTTCCAATCAATCTCCCACGTACTGTTATCAAAAAAGTGAGTTCCGTTTAGCAGTATATTGGTAATACCCCGTTCGGCATATTCCAAATTGTATGCATCACCAGTATATCCTGATTGCCCTGGTGCAGACTGGCTATTATTGACAAGAAGGTTGGAGGCTTGGCTTTCACCGTTTTGCAGATGCATACCGGTTAGTCTGTACTTCGAATTATCCGTCTTATAGGCAAGCCCTGCCAATCCCCCAAGCAGCACATTTCGACTGGAGAGCACTCCATTTTGCCTTGTTGCAAATACCAGTTCGGTTTGATCTGGATCAGCCTGTGTCTGATATTCTCCAAGCCGGTAATTGTTGTAATGCGTGGTTGAAGTTCGGTAT
>JAFGWN010000245.1 GCA_016937115.1 Balneolaceae bacterium
CCTCGAAAGGATCGTCAACAAAATACTCAGCGCGATACTCACGATAATCATCGTTGTAACCGGAAAGTAGAATCCGAAATTGTCGTTTTCGATGTGGATATCACCCGGCAGGTTGCCCAGCCACCCCAGCCGGTCGCCAAATAGCCAAATGATCATTCCGGCCAGTACAACAATCAGACCGAGACCTATCATCCATTTTCCGGTTGAACTATTCATCTTTTTTCAGCCTGTTCACACGAATATCTTTGAGAATAATTTCAGATACTTTATTCAACGTATCGGCTTTAAAATAGGTCTCATACTTTTCAAGCGGATGCTGCATATCGGGGCCGCCAAAGTTGTTATAGTCGGCAAAGCGGATGCCGTTGATAACCCGAACATTTTTCGCTTCCCGGAACCGGGTACCGCCGCCATCAACATGGAAGCGATAGGCAAGGTAATCCATGGTGTAGTCCTGGCGGTGAATCCAGTAGATATACCGATCCTGGTAGTCAGTGCCCCCGCCCTTTTGGTCGAATGTTACTTCAATTTCGTGATATGGTTCACCGTTGATGCTGGTCTGGCCAAGATACGATTTGTTTACGGCGGCATCATTCAACTTGTAGGGCAACCGCGCGAAATAGATCACCGAATTAACGGAGTTGGAATACATGGAATCTTCCTCAGCTGTAAGCGCAACGGGCTGGCCCGCAATGGTACGGCTAAAGCCCTCGTTGGTGAGGCTGTCGGTTATCCCTCCCAGGGAATCGGGGAATGTGCGGGTATAGGTAAAGCGCCCGCCGCTCTGTTCAACCGAGTAGTGGACGTTCCGAAAACGGAAGGCAATGCGGCTGCTATCATAAGCAGCGCCGCCGTGCGCTTCGATTGCTTTATTGATGATTTTTTCTGCATCAGGGTGAGAAGAACACCCGAAGACTATCACAAAAAAAACGAACCAAAGAAAGTGATATCGCATTATTTAAAAAAATAAATTAGGCTTTTGGGAAACTAAATATCATAGATGTTCCTTTTCCTTCGCTGCTTTCTACCTTTATTTCTCCACCTTGCTTTTCGATAAATTCTTTACACAACTGCAGGCCTAAACCGCTCCCTTTTTCGTTTTGGGTTCCCGGATGCGATCGATTGTTGGAAGTAAATAAATTTTTCTGAATCTCTTCAGATATACCGGTGCCGCTATCTTTAACATTTAAAATTATTTTATCGGTAGCTTCTCTGGTGCTTACTCGAATTTCATCTCCTTCCTGACAAAATTTAATGCTATTTGAAATCAGGTTCCGGAGTATAAGCTTTAACATATCAAAATCGGCTTTTACTGTATGATTTTCATCAGCCTCATTCCTCAGTAAAATACCCTTTTGACGAGCTGAAAGCGCGTAATCCTTAAATACCTTTTCCACAATAATGTGGCAATTAACATCCTTTATATTCATTTTGAAACCAGACATCTGTCCGCGGGCCCATGCCAACAGATTATCCATCATATTAATGCTCCGGTTCAGAGATAAACTCAGCTCGGTTGTCATCTGTTTCGTCTCTTTTTCCGATAAATCTTCTTCCTGCATCAGATAAAGCATGCCGTGCATTGCCGAAAGTGGGGAACGAAGATCGTGAGCGATGATAGCCAGCATTTTATCTTTTACTTCGTTCAGCTCTTCCAACCGCTGGTGTTTGGCTTTCAGCTGTTTATTTATCTCTTTTTTTTCTTCATTGGAACGGTATAACAAATACAGCGATAATAAAATCACCAAAATGATGATGATCCCTGCAACGATGAGCCAATTCTGAGTTGCGATGCGGGCATTTTGCTGTTGCTGTTTTTCTTGCAGAAGTTTATTCATTTCTTCTTGTTGGCGCAGGCTCAACCGGGTTTCAGTATCTGCCAAAGCCTCCTCCTGTGCAATTATGTCCAAACTGTCACTCAGGGCAGTCTGTTGCTCATAATAAGAGAGCGCTTCAGCGGTATTATCCAATCTCTTCTCAAGATTGTACAAACTGTTGAGGGCTGATAATTCCAATCTGCCGGCACCTATTTCCCGGGCTATATCCAGTGCACGATTGTAGTAATCCCGAGCTTTTGTAAAGTTATTTCGTAGCTCCGCCACATTAGCCAGCCCACCGTAATTATAAATAAGCCCCTGAAAAATTCCGGCCTCCTGACAATAAGCCAGCGACTGCCGATAATAACCTTCCGCCCTGTCAAGATTACCCGTCTCTTTATAAAGTTGACCCAAGTTATATAGTATTCGAAATGGCGGCACGTCCTTGCGAACTTCTTTATGCAGTTCCAGCGCGCGCTCATAAAGCGCAATAGCTTCTTCATAAGACTCTAAATGCCTTTTAGCATTTGCCAGGTTGCTCGTAGCGCGTAACAAGCCGACCTGGTTGTTCAACTCGTTGTTGACTTCTATCGCGCGCTGCAAGTAATAGACTGACTTATCAGGCTGACCATAATTATTGTACGTTACGCCAAGACTGTTTAATGCCGATGCAAGTGTAGAACGGTCTCCTGCGGCTTCAGCTGCTTCTATGCTGGATAAAAAATATTTAAACGCTGTTCCAAAATCGGCTTTAGCCCCGTAAACCATGGCCATATTTAGTTTTATCTTTCCATAAAGGGCAGGATGTGAAACAGAATCTATTAAACTTTTTGCAGACTCATGCTTTTCGAGTGCTTCGTCAAATCGTCCCTGGTATCGGTATGTAACTCCCAAATGATTAAGTATCTGTGTACTATCAATCCTATTGGGCGACTGCCCTAACATACTGTGTAGCAAGGTTTCTGCAGAATCTGGTTGATCACTGTTGAGATAATTGGTGACAATATCGAGGCGTATTGAGGTAATAAGAGAATCGCCACCAATAATAGATTTAGCTCTCTTTAGCGCTTCATTATATACCTTCTCAGCTTCGCGTAAATCACCAATATTCGACAGTGAGTCGGCTTGCTGCAGCAACAACCTAACTCCACTGCTATCTTGGGCAACTTGCTCTGATTCATTTTGAACTCTCACTTGAGAAACAGAGAAAGCAGGGAATACGTATCCCAAACCCATAGTTATAAAACATACAATAGCGAAATGCATACTTTGTATTAATGCTTAGATATTAAAATACGCCAGCAAATAAGCACTTTATAGACAAAAAAATCTAATTTTTTGCAACCTTTTGCATCATCGGCAGCTCATCAATCACTTTAAGCGCCGGACTGGGATCACCCATAATATAAAAGTGCAGCCCCGGGACTCCATGCTCGAGGAGCTCGGCACACTGTTTTGCACTCCATTCAATGCCAATAGACCGGGCGTTGGATGGATCAGCCTGCACCGCTTCGGAAAGCGCTTCGGGGATATTCAAGTGAAAATATTTGGGCAGAAAATTAAGGTGCCGCCCGCGCGTCAATACTTTTAGCCCCGGCACAATGGGCACATCAATACCGGCGGCGCGACATTTTTTCTCAAACCGGAAGAACGCCTCGTTATCAAAAAACATCTGGGTTACAATATAATCACCCCCGGCCTCTATTTTTTCTTTAAGCCGGGCGATGTCGTAATCGAGATTGGGCGCCTCAAAATGCTTCTCCGGGTAGCCGGCCACTCCTACACAGAAATCGGTTTTCTGTGCATTGTTGATCTCCTCCAGGTAGGTCCCCCGATTCATATTGTTAACCTGCTTCACCAAATCAATGGCATAATCGTTGTACGTTCCATTCTTGAACCGGGTAACGGTATCGTCCGGAGCATCACCGCGGATGGTCAACACATTATCGATGCCCAGGTAGTTAAGCTCAATTAAAGCATCTTCCGTTTCTTCTTTGGTAAAACCTTCGCAAATAAGGTGCGGCACCGGATCAACCCCGTATTTATGCTTGATGGAAGCACAAAGGCCAATCGTCCCCGGACGCTTTCGTTTAATATGCCGCTTGATAGAACC
>JAFGWN010000246.1 GCA_016937115.1 Balneolaceae bacterium
AACTTAGCAAGGGCAACGGGGACGCTGACTATAAAGAAAAAAGTCATCAGGCAAATGGAGACGTGGTTTCATCCTGGTGGCAAAAAAGACGCCGGTAAGAAAATGTGATGAAGCAGCTTATACGCTTGGAAGAACTTCTAATGCTGGCCTTGGGCATGGTCCTGTTTACCTGGTTGGATTATGCCTGGTGGGTATTCGCGGCGCTGATTTTTATACCCGATGTTTCAATGCTGGGCTATGCTATTAATGAAAAGGCAGGGGCTTGTATTTATAATATATTTCATCACAAAGGGGTGGCACTGATGCTCTACTTCCTTGGTTTATTTTTGGAATCAGATATTATTACGCTCATTGGGGTGATGCTGTTCAGCCATGCGTCAATGGATCGTATCTTCGGCTATGGGGTAAAATTTGCTGATTCATTTCAGCATACGCACCTCGGATGGATAGGTAAAAGAAAGGAAAATTAATAGATATCGTATTTGTGGATAATTCAATGAAATCTGATACCAAGCTTTTTGAACAGCTTAAAAAGCTCGATACTGAACAGCGCAACACGGCAACGCAGGGCATTGATTTGGCCGACTCCCGCGAAATTGTGCGATTGATCAATGAAGAGGATAAAAAAGTTGCTTTTCAAGTAGAGAAGAAGCTCAATCAGATCGCCAAGGCTGTAGATATGGTTATTGAGGCATTTTCAAACAACGGACGTTTGATCTACGCCGGAGCCGGCACCAGCGGACGGCTTGGCGTGCTCGATGCCGCCGAATGCCCACCCACCTTTGGTTCGCCTCCGGATCAGGTACAGGGACTCATTGCCGGCGGTAAGGAGGCGATGTTTGTAGCACAGGAGGGCGCCGAAGATAAAGAATCAAACGGGCGTGAAGCGATGGATGAAATTGATTTAAAAGCCGACGACGTGCTCTGCGGGCTGGCTGCCAGCGGTCGCACCCCATATGTTCTGGGCGCGCTGAAAGAAGCCCGGGAGCGGGGATGCAAGACAATTTTTGTTACTACAGTACCAGCAAAACAAACCGAAGCACAAGCCGATGTTATGATTGATATTCCTGTCGGGCCCGAAGTGGTAATGGGAAGCACGCGCATGAAAAGTGCCACCGCCCAGAAGATGGTGCTCAATATGATTACTACCGGGGCTATGATCCGCCAGGGTAAGGTTTACGAAAATGTGATGGTAGACCTGCAACAGACCAATGAAAAGCTTAAGGAACGTGCCAAGCGTATCATCATGATGTTTACCGATGTGACGTACGAACAAGCAGAGCGTAGTCTCAGAGAGGCGGATGGACACGTGAAAACGGCGCTGCTGATGGAATTGGCTGACCTGTCCGTTGATGAATCCCGGTCGTTGCTCGATCGGCATCATGGTTTTATCAGGAAAGCTTTTTTAAGCTTGCAAAACGATTAGATGCGCGCCTTTCTGAGCATACTGGTTTGGGCCTACTGGACGATCTGCTTTCACCTGTGCCTGCTGGTTGTAGCCATTCTTTTTGTGATTACATATCCTTTCGACCGATATCGACAAATTCCAAATAAAACACTTAAATCATTGGCATGGATGATATTAAAACCTGTGCCCACATGGTACTTTGAAATCAGGGGAGCGTCAAAGGGAAAAATTCAAAAGCCAACGCTGGTTGTTGCGAATCACCAAAGCTTTCTTGATATCCCACTGTTATATTTGCTGCCGTGGAGTATGAAATGGGTGACCAAAAAGGGCCTGCTTCGCATTCCGGTACTGGGCTGGCTTACCGCCATGAGCGGACATATTCCCATTGATCGTAAAAGTCTGCGTTCCTTCTCAAAAATGAATGCATTAGTGGAGCCCATTCAGAATGGTATTCCCGGTCTTATTTTTCCGGAGGGGACCCGCTCTGCTACTGGTGATCTCAAATCGTTCAAGAATGGCGCTTTTTCCATTGCGCAGAAGTACAATTTTCAGGTACTGCCGGTCGTTCTGGAAGGTGGTCATCGTGCTATGCCGCGGGGTTCATGGAAGTTCTGGTTCAACAATAAATTCATAGTTTCTGTATTGGATCCTGTTGATCCGGCAAACTTTGACGATCCAAATGCGCTGAATGAAGCTGTTTTTCATCAAATAGAACAGGAGTTATCGGCAATACGATCACCTAATTGCTAACGTGTTATCCTGGCTTGAAAGTGTTTGGAGCCAGGATCTACTTTTAACCGAGCGCTGTCATATTGAGTGAATCGTCTAAAAATACTGCCTCATATCCGTTTAACTACCGCATCCGGGCGATGTCGGGCATTGTTGTGGCCCAACTGCTGTTCCTTGCACTCGTACACTTCTGGCCGGTTACCGAGGTCGACACTACCTTTGATGTAAGCAAGTATGAAGAAGAGATTCAGATCCAGGCACCGGTGCGTACGCGTCAACAGAGCGCTCCGCCGCCTCCGCCGTCGCCTACCATACCCATTCCGGTTCCCAATGATGAGCCGGTACCGGAACAGGATATTGAGTTTCCCGAGGATATTACTTCTGATTCATTTGATTCCCTAAGTGTGACTGCCGGGGAAGGGGGTGAAGGCGATGACGCAATTTCGGGCAATCCACAGGTACCGCCGCAAATTGTTCGGATTGAGGAACCGACTTTTCAGAACCGTTCACCCGAAAAAGCGGATATCTATGTCAATTTTCTGGTAGACAAAAAGGGCCGGGTGGAAGAGGCAACTATTGAGAAGATTCTGCTGTACGATGATAACGGCAACGCCACGATTCGGGTAGACCGAATAGACCCTGAGGTGATAAAGAAGACGATCAGCGCGGCGCTAAACTGGAAATTTCGTCCTGCTAAAGAAAATGGAACTCCGGTGCGGGCGTACAAAACGGGAATATTTACGGTTGATTATTAACCCGTCAGCTTGAGTGCAATGAGTAGGACGAATCAAGTCGAAGACAAGAAAAAGGAAATCTTACTTAGAAGATAAGTGCGGAGAGGGAGGGATTCGAACCCTCGGTACGCGCGAAGCGCACACACGCTTTCCAAGCGTGCGCCTTCGACCGCTCGGCCACCTCTCCGTTAACGGTTGGCAAAGATAGAATAAATCGGGAGCTTATTCAATATCTAAATGGGGTGATCCTGAATGTTAGGAAGCATGCCTTATTTATATATTTATCTCAAACTATCATTCAATGACTCTTGTTGTTTTGGGGATATTAAATATTTCCAATATGATAAAATCAATCAAATCGCTCAATAGATACTTTTTTAAAGATCGCTGTGCCATTTTTGAGATGATCGGCATAGTGCTCGGCCAGGAATTTACCGTACATGAGTCCCTTTGAGCCGAGCGCGGTAAACAGGTGCAGATTCTTAATTTCGGGATGCCGCCCCAGGATCGGTTTTTTGTCGGGGGTGGTAACGCGAACACCCGCCCACTGGTCAATCAATTCTGCCTTCTCCGCCAGTTCCGGGAGGGTACGCGCCAGGCGCTTGCGCAGATACTGCTCGCCGCCGTTGTCGGGCTCCGTATCGTCAAAATCGTGATTGTAGGTGCTACCCTGTATAAATGTGTTATCTGTTTTAAAGCGGGCAAGGTACCCAAGGCTTGAAATGGAGTGATCAAAAGAAAGCAGATTTTTATCGGCCCGGAATATCGCAATCTGACCTTTCACGCCCTCCAGCGGCAAGTGATTCCACCAAGTATGGCTCGTTGATGCATAGCCGATGGTGTGTACCAGGTGAACAGCCGAAAATTCGGATTCACCATCGGTTATCTGCCAGTTTGTTTCATTTGGTTCAGCGGTTGCTTCGCATTGTGTTTGAATTGTTACACCATTTGCACGCAGATAGTTGGCATAGGCTTGGAGGTATGCGCCGATGTCAACCGTCAAGCCTATGGGCAGCCATAGTCCGCCGTCAATACAGGTGATACCGGGATGCTTTTCTTTAATCTTTTTCGCACTCAGCCAGTAGCACCAACCGTCGGGCCAGGGGGTTTTCTCATACTGATTGCGCATTTTACGCACCATCTTTTGGGTGACGGCAGGGCGGAGCAGGCCGTTATTTCGAAAAAAAGGTACTTCGGTAACGGCCTGTACTTTTTCGAGGTTTAGGTTGATCGCATTGTAACAGTCTTCGGCCTTCCATGTTTTGGTTGCACGGCGGCCGGTAGCAGGGTTAACGAGTCCGCCTGGCGTACCGGATGCACCCGATCCGATGTCGTACTTTTCCACCAAAATCACAGAATAGCCGCGTTCATGCAGGGCGTCGGCCAGCGACAGTCCGGCAATACCGGCTCCGAGGATGCAGAAGTTATATTTGCTTTCCATTAAGATTATATTTGATCATCTTGGCAAATAGAATGATGAGGGAGATGATTTGATAGTTAGATTAAAGGCTAAATATTATTACTAACTAGAAGCTTGAGTTTCTTCGTCAGACTTCCCGGGATGAGGGGTTACAAATCTAAAGTAATTTCGAAGAATGAATTCGGGCAGCACCCGCGACTTGCATCTCATCCCAAGCCTGGGCAACTGAGCCTTCAAGGTCGATGCCTTTAACTGCGTCTTCAACGACGGTTATACGAAACCCTTCTTTAAGTCCGTCGAGCACCGACCATTTTACACAGAAGTCAGTAGCCAGACCAACAACAAATAATTTATCGATGTCGCGTTCCCGCAGGTACCCGCTGAGGCCGGTTGAAGTGGTATCGTCATTTTCGTAGAAAGCGGAATAGGAATCGATCTGCTTCCGAAAGCCTTTGCGAATGATAAGCTGTGACTGGCTGGTATCGAGATCGGGATGAAATGCAGCGCCTTCAGAGTCTTGTACGCAGTGATCTGGCCAGAGCACTTGCTCGCCATAAGGCATCCCGATGGTGTCGAACGGTTCTTTACCGTCATGTGAAGAGGCAAAGGACGAGTGCCCGGCCGGGTGCCAGTCCTGAGTTTGTAAAACGGTATCAAACCGCGGTAAAAGTTTGTTGATTACCGGCACGATCGCATCGCCATTAGGCACTTCGAGCGCGCCGCCGGGACAAAAATCATTCTGCACGTCAACAATCAGTAAAGCATTCATAGTAGTCGTCGATTTTATGACCTGAAATTAGCGTTAATAGGCCTCTTGTTATCCTGAAACAAGTTCAGGATCTAAATTTTAAACTTCAGAGATCCCGGATCAAGTCCGGGATGACAAGATTTAGTTATACATTTATGGTTTAAGGGATTTTGTAATTTTATTGCGCAGGTTCATCAACTTTTCGCTGATGCCTACTTTATAAATATGAGGATTGTCAAATCGTTTGTGCTCGGGATTCAGTTTTTTAAAGCGAGATTTAGCGTAGGCGGCGCTTTCCTGAGCTGAAGGTGGATCAATGGTAAGTGTGCCGTCTTCCATTACTGAATGGAGGAGCGGTTCAGATTTAAAAGCCGTTACATCGGTATGTTGGGCAGGGTAGTGGGGATGATAAAGGGTTTCTGCCGATGACTCGCCGTCAAGTACAATACCGTCTCCAAGAAAACGTCCAGCGTCATTAACATAGCGGTTGATACGCTTGCGGCCGGGCAGCGTGATTTTCTCCACGTTTTCTGAAATCTTGAGTTTGGGAATGTCATTGACAGCCGACAGTTTGTAAACTCCGTCGAGGGCGGGCGTTTCATGACCGGTAACCAGCCGCGTGCCAACACCAAATAGATCAATGGGAGCTTGTTGGTTAAGCAAGCTTTGGATCAGGCGTTCATCAAGCTGATTGGAAGCTGCGATTTTTACATAATCGAGTCCGGCATCATCCAATTGTTTACGTGCTTTCCGTGCAAAATAGGCAAGGTCGCCGCTGTCCAGCCGGATACCTTTCAGTTTGTGTCCGTTCTGTTCCATTTCTTTACCTACCGTGATGGCATTGGGCACACCACTTGCGAGGGTATCGTATGTATCAACCAGTAAAATGGTATTATCGGGATAGTATTTGGCATAGGCCCGGAATGATTCCAGTTCATCATCAAATGACTGTACCCAGGAATGAGCCATGGTGCCACTGGCGGGGATGCCATGTTTGAATGAGGAGTAGACATTGGAGGTGGCTTCCACACCGCCAATGATAGCTGCTTTGCTGGCTTGAATGCCGCCGAAGCCCTGCGCACGGCGAAGACCGAAATCGAGTACTTTGCGGTCACCGGCCGCAAACTTCATTCGTCGCGCCTTCGTGGCAATGAGCGATTCAAAATTGAGAATATTAAGCAGCAGCGTTTCAAGAATTTGAGCTTCAATAATCGTTCCTTCAACGCGAACTACCGGCTCCAGCGGAAATATGATTTCGCCCTCTTTGGCCGCCTGCATGGTGACTGAAAGCTTAAAATCACGAAGGTAGTCAATAAACTCGTGCCTGAATCCTTCTTTGGCCAAATAGTCGAGCTCATCTTCATGAAAATGAAAATCGTCGAGAATTTGCAGCAGGTCGGACAACCCTGCAAAAATTACATAGCCGCCGTCAAAGGGGAGATCCCGGAAGAAATAGTCGAAACAGGCACGTTCATTTTGGCGACCCGACAGGAAATATCCCTGTGCCATGGTCAATTCATAATAATCAGT
>JAFGWN010000034.1 GCA_016937115.1 Balneolaceae bacterium
CATATCCGTTCCGGCCGTAATATCATCGGGCGTTACAATTTCAGTATCTTGCTTCTCATTCTGAATTTCCTGAGGGGCGGTGATAGAAGATGCGCAACCGGCAGCAAGCATGATGATAAAAATAACAGCGAAAAGTTTTGTGACTAAATTTTTCATGGTAAGACTCCGTATGTAATTATTGTTAATTAAAAAAGTTTTTGAGTAAAAAAATTCGTTAAAAAATCGGTTGGGCGAGAGCCTAACCGATTAGCTCGATAGTATAGTAAGGCTCAAATTTACGCCTTTCTAACCCTTTAAACGCGGTTTTGCAAAAATTTTTATTTTTTGAATTTGTCTGGATTATTATGTTCATTCGTTGTCGGCATCTAAAGCATTCTGTGGCTGATTTGTTGGCATAAATACAGTGAATAATTTGCAGGAAGCTGGAATCATTCTATCTTTGAGAAGGAATTTTTAAGGTAGTATGGGGTACATTTAAAGCGCGTGGTCTTTCGACCCGTTTTCCGTTCACCGGATCCCAGTGAGTATGACGTTACAAATGGATGTTTAAGAGATTGCTGTTTAATTATTAAATGCATCAAATATATTTCTTTTGAGCTCGCGGAAAGATTATTCTGAACTTGTTACGGCTCTGCAGAACCATAAGAATGGAGATGCCAGTCGATTGCTTAAGGAACTGGTGCCGCGCCTTCATTATTACCTTAAAGTACGCTTGGATGCCGCTCCTTCGGATGCCGAAGATGCCGTTCAGCAGGCCTTGCTGAATACCTATGAAAAGATCATGCAGGATGAAATCAAGAACAAGAAGTACATTTATAAATACATTTTAACAGCATGCCGGCATGCGTATGTCCGGCTCGTGCGCAATGAAGATCGATTCCGGGGTGAGCCGAGTGACTACACCGGATTGCTGGTTTCAAAGGAGCAGCAGGTGCTTAATCTGCTGGATAAAGATCGGCAGCAAATATTGGAAGAGTGTCTGCAGAAACTGCGTGATAAATCACGGGAGTTCATTACCTACATTATGCGTCATCCCGAGGCAACAACAAAAGGATTAAGCGAACGGTTTCTACTTTCGGAGTCGAATGTGCGGGTGAAAAAATCGCGTATCATAAACGATTTGAGCCATTGCGTGCAAAAAAAATGGGATACGTAGTTATTGTTTCACGCCGGTTGTCAGTAGTTGATTTGCTGCGATAACAGAAGCTTGATCTCTTGGATTGGGTTCAGTCACGGCTATCTCCGCAAGCTGCCCGAATACCGGTAAAATACCCCTGGATTTTCCAGTATAGAAGCAAGAAAATTTCATGTTTTTGCAGCTTCCTGCCAGATCATTCTGCATTACTTGCATTTCAGATCTGACAAGGTTGAATGTTCAAATTTTGATTATTGTTTTAATTAATCGTTTTAAATAAAACTTGATTATAAATGTGAAATAATTAACATATAGGACTCAGAGCGGATTTTGCATCACTATTAACTGTAATGAAATTGATATTATTATGAAGCCTTTCACCATAACATCATTTGAAGAATACAAAGAGGTTTACCAGGACAGCATCGAGAATCCTGCTTCGTTCTGGGAAAAATATGCAAAAACATTTGATTGGCATGCGCCATGGGATGAAGTTCATAGCGGCAGTCTCGACGAGGGCAATGTAAAATGGTTTGAAGGAGGGAAATTCAATATTACGGAGAATTGTCTGGATCGTCATCTTGAAGAGCACGGCGATAAAGTAGCGTTTTATTTTGAGCCGAATGCTTCGGATGATATCAAGCGCGGCATGACCTACAGTGATCTGCACGAAGAAGTTTGCAAGTTTGCCAACGTCCTGGAATCGAAAGGCATCAAAAAAGGAGATCGCGTGGCCATCTATATGGCGATGACGACCGAACTGGCTATTGCAGCGCTGGCCTGTGCCCGAATCGGCGCGGTTCACTCGATTGTTTTTGCCGGGTTTTCAGCGCAGTCGCTGGCCGATCGCATTAATGATTGTGATGCAAAACTGCTTATCACTAATGATGGGTTGGAGCGTGGAGAAAAATTGGTGCCGCTCAAAGAAATTTCGGATGAGGCGCTTGAACAATGTTCTACCATTGAAAATGTAATTGTCTGCCAGCGCACCGATACGGACATCAACTGGAATGACGACCGCGACGAGTGGTGGCACCTGCTGATGGAAGGAGCCGCGATAGATCATGAAGCCGTTCCGATGGATGCGGAAGATCCGCTTTTTATTCTCTATACTTCGGGTTCTACCGGCAAGCCCAAGGGACAGGTGCATACGTGCGGCGGCTATATGATTTGGACGAGCTACACCATGCGAAATGTGTTCCAGGTTGAGGAAGATGATGTATATTGGTGTACGGCCGATGCCGGCTGGATCACCGGACACTCGTATATTATTTATGGGCCTTTGTTAAATGCCGTAAGCGGTATCATTTTTGAAAGTACACCAACGCATCCCGATCCGGGTCGTCTTTGGAAAGTGATTGAAAAACATAATGTCACTCATTTTTATACAGCCCCGACAGCGATCCGCGCGTTGATGAAGGAAGATATCAAATATGTGAATAATTATGATCTGAGTTCGCTGAAAGTGCTGGGTACCGTGGGTGAACCGATTAACGAAGAAGCCTGGCACTGGTATGATGAGAAAATCGGCAACGGAAACTGCCCGATTGTGGATACCTGGTGGCAGACAGAAACCGGTGGTATTATGATCTCTCCGCTGCCCGGCGTTACCAAAACGAAGCCCGGGTATGCAACCTTGCCGCTTCCGGGCGTTCAACCCGCACTGATGGATGATAATGGAAATGAAATAACGGAAACGCAAGCACAGGGTGATCTGGTTATCAAGCAGCCGTGGCCCGGAATGACCCGCGGTATATGGGGCAATAAAGAGCGCTATATGGAAACGTATTTCACGAAATATCCCGGTAATTATTTTACCGGTGACGGTTGCCGCCGCGATGCCGATGGCTATTATCGCATTACGGGTCGGGTTGATGATGTACTTAATGTATCGGGTCACCGGCTGGGCACCGCTGAAATTGAAGATGCCATCGACGATCATCCCAGGATAGTGGAATCTGCGGTTGTGGGCTATCCCCATGATGTGAAAGGGGAAGGGGTTTATGCCTTTACTATTTGTGAAGGGGAAATAAGTGATCCTGAAGCATTCAAAAAGGAGGTCAACGATCTGATCACCAGGCAGATCAGCCCGATAGCCAAAGCAGGGAAAGTACAGATCGTTTCAGATCTCCCTAAAACACGTTCGGGCAAAATTATGCGCCGCATTTTGCGTAAAGTAGCAGCCAATGAAACCGATGATATGGGCGATATTTCAACGCTGCTTAATCCCGAGGCTGTAGAACAGGTGAAATCCGGAAAAGCGTACTGAAATCAAACCCGCAAACGCAGAGACGTAAAATTTTACGTCTCTGCGTTTGTAATGTGACGGTTAAATTTCAATCAGCCATCCGGCAATAAATACTATCACGCTTAAGGATAAAATTACCAGCCGAAAACGCGTGCTGGTGAACATCGGGTGAAATAGTAAGCCGTAAGTTAGCGCATGCTCATTCAACCAATTATAATAGTGATGCCGATGGGCCGAGCCGAGTGCCATTGTTACATGTCCATGTAGTAACGTTAGCATAAAAGGAATAGAAAAAAGGAACGCTCCGGGATAATAGATCAAAGATGACATAGTTGCCAAATGAGCAAAAATGATATACGGCCAGGCAAAGAAAACAAGCAGTGGCCCTGTTAAAAGACAGTTAATCCAGAAGATGCGTTTGTAATTTCTGGTATTAAGTTCTGATTGGGGCACAACTGATTATTTATTATTGGTTAATTGGGTTGAGGCTCTGTTAAATTTCATAACTCTATAGACAAATAACGAATAACCATTAACAAACAATAAAGACCTAAATCTGACTGGCAATAAGCATTTCAATATCGCGATAGGGGATATCGAACATCTTGGAGAGTGCTTTTTTCGTCAGATGCTTTTTATAAATATAGGTCCCGTTACGCAGCCCGGTATTTTTCCAGATACACTCTTCAATGCCTCCGGCGTCGCCGATAGCCAGAAGGTAAGGCACGATTACATTATTGAGGGCATAAGTAGCTGTACGTGCTACATTTGACGGAATATTGGGAATGCAGTAATGAATGACTCCATGCTCCGAGAAAACCGGATCGGAATGCGTGGTCGCCCTACTGGTGGCGATACAGCCGCCCTGATCAATTACAGTATCTACAATTACGCTTCGGGCTTTCATGTTGGCGACCATCGATTCGGTGACCCACATCGGGGCTTGTTCGCCTTCTACCATGGCAGCGCCAATTACCACATCGGCATGTTCCAGCGCGGATGATAAATACTGGCTGTTGGCCGTAGCGGTGATAATCCGTCGGTCCAGTGCATTTTCGAGGTGACGAAGCTGGGCTAAATTATCGTCCATCACAAACACCTGCGCGCCGTATCCGAGAGCTGTCCGTGCGGCATACTCTGCCGTGATCCCTGCCCCCAAAATCACCACAGTTGCAGGGGGAATGCCCGAGATACCGCCGAGCATAATACCCGGTCCGTCGCCGCCTTTTTCGAGGTAATGGGCAGCGATTTGTACTGCCATAGATCCGGTAATTTCGTGCATCATGCGAACCACAGGAAATTCTTTATCTTCACCCTGAATGAACTCATACCCAATGGCTGCCACGCATTTATCGATCAATACTTTCATATAATCTTCAGTAGTATTGCCGATATGCAGCGCCGAAAAAAGCAGGTGACCCTCATCCAGCAGTTCCAGTTCATCTTCGGTAGGAGGCGCCACTTTTAAAATCATCTCCGATTTTTCATAAAGGTCTTTGGCGTTAAGGCTGATTTCAGCGCCGGCGTCGGAATACTCCTGATCCGAAAAATTAGCTTGTTTGCCGGCGTCCTGCTCAATATACACTTCATGCCCGTTTGCAATGAGCACGGAAACGCCACCTGGGGTGAGGGAAAGTCGACACTCATCGTTGGAAATCTCTTTGGGCAGACCGATCTTTAATGATCGATTGGATTTAGATTTTATGAGCCGCTTTTCGAGTGTTTTAATGCCAATCTGTTCCGTTTCAAGCGGGTTAATTTCCATAGCGGCTTAAGAAATGGTTAAGTAGTTTATTTTGATTAATTTAACTGAATAACGGTTGTGAAGCAAAATCGGGAATGATGAATGAAAAATTAAAAATGAAAAGTAGATGCCATAATTTTTCACTTTTAATTCTTAATTTTTAACTACATATGATACGTCCCAAAAAAAGTCTTGGACAGCACTTCTTGACCGATCAAAATATTATTGAAAAGATTGCGGATGCTATACCTGTTGAGGAAGGGCACCGGGTGATTGAGATCGGTCCGGGAACCGGCGCGTTGACCCAGGAACTGCTGGAACGATTTAATAATGTGCATGCCGTGGAACTGGACCAGCGCGCGATTGAAGTACTAAAGGAAAAGTATCCCAACTTGCCGGTGCATCATCAAAATGTGTTGGAAGTAGACTGGGAGGAGCTTTCTATCGGTAAAGAGAGGACTCATGTTGTTGGAAATCTGCCATATTACATCACAAGTCAGATTTTATTTTTGCTTCTCGAATTTCGCTATCTTTTTGCCGATGCTATTTTAATGATGCAGAAAGAAGTCGCTGAGCGGTTGGTGGCCGGCATTCGCACGAAAGATTATGGAATCCTCAGTGTACAAACGCAGCTGATGAGCTCACCTGAAATTCTGTTTCCGGTTTCGCGGCATTGTTTTAGCCCGCCGCCCAATGTGGAAAGCGCCATGGTAAAGCTTACGTTTGATAAAGGTGAACTTGCCTGCTCCGACGCCCATCTAAAAACGGTGGTCCGTACTGCCTTCAACCAACGGCGCAAAAAATTGAGCAACGCACTGAAGCCGGTGGTGGATAAAGAGAATCAACCCGAAGGGTTTGATTTTGATAAACGGGCCGAAGCCTGGAAACCTGACATTTATGAAAAGTTGACAGCCCGCCTTGTGAAAGATGGCATTTTGACCTGAAAATTCGGCGAATAAAATTGTGGATCAGTCTTACCGGTCTGCTTTTTGGATAAATAGCACCTGTTTGAGCTCAAAAAAAATAAATTTGCATTACCAATTTACTTTGGTACGGAACTTGCTTCAATAGTAATGTTAAAGAAGAAAGATATTTACGCAGACTAAATTCATAGCTGGAATGAAGTCTTGTGAAATTAAAACATAAACTATTAACTAAAATTAGGATTCAAACTTATGGCTAAAGCAAAAATTAAACCATTGAGTGATCGCGTATTGGTTCAGCCGGAACCTGCTGAAGAAAAAACCAGCTCCGGTATCATTATTCCCGATACGGCTAAAGAAAAACCACAGGAAGGAAAAGTGGTTGCAGCCGGGCCCGGAAAGGTTGAGAACGGAACCAAGATCGATATGTCAGTGAAAAAAGGTGATACTGTTCTTTACGGAAAGTATTCCGGTACTGAAATCACGCTGGATGGCGAAGAATATTTAATCATGCGTGAGTCTGACATTCTCGGAATCGTATCCTAAGCATGTCTTTTATTTACAAACAGAAATAACTATTAACGATTAAAATCTATTAAGAACTATGGCAAAATTAGTTCATTATGATATGGAAGCCCGCGACGCGCTGAAAAGTGGTGTTGACAAGCTTGCAAATGCTGTCAAGGTTACACTCGGCCCGCGCGGACGAAACGTGGTAATTGAGAAATCTTTTGGTGCACCAACCGTTACGAAAGACGGTGTTACGGTGGCTAAAGAAATTGAGCTCTCCAACAAGCGCGAAAATATGGGCGCACAGATGGTGAAAGAAGTTGCTTCTAAAACCAGCGATAACGCCGGTGACGGAACAACTACTGCAACTGTTCTGGCTCAGTCTATCATTCAAACCGGTTTGAAAAACGTTACCGCCGGCGCGAACCCGATGGAACTGAAGCGCGGAATTGAAACGGCTGTTGATGCTGTTGTTGCTGAGCTGAAGAAGATGAGCAAAGAGGTCAGCGACCAGAAAGAGATCGCGCAGATCGGTACCATTTCTGCTAACAATGATGAAACCATTGGCAACCTGATTGCCGACGCAATGGAGAAAGTTGGCAAAGACGGTGTGATTACCGTTGAAGAAGCCAAAGGTACTGAAACCTATCTCGAAACGGTTGAAGGTATGCAGTTCGATCGCGGATATCTGTCACCTTATTTCGTGACAAATTCCGAAACCATGACGGCCGAAATGGAAGAACCTTATATCCTGATTTTCGACAAGAAGATCAGCAACATGAAGGATCTGCTTCCTATACTTGAAAAAGTGATTCAAACCGGCAAGCCGCTGCTTATTATCGCTGAAGATATTGA
>JAFGWN010000035.1 GCA_016937115.1 Balneolaceae bacterium
CTTCTGCTTGTTGGGTTTCCAGCGACCCGTTACAGCGGCAAACGAAACCTTTTTATGTTTGGCTACATAGTGCTTTAGTAGATCAGCCGTTGATTTGGACGGTTTTTTATGATCTTTTTTCTTGGAGGTATTGTTGCCTTTTAAATCATAATCCGGCAGCCCGGGTAACGGTAAGCCAGAAAGGCAAGATCTCACGTAAAGAAGTGATACTTCCCAGAAAATTATTAATTCCCAGGCACCAACTTTAATATCTGTCTCCCGGATATTTTTAACTCCAAATCATCCACTAAAACTCCCATGTCTTCGGTGCCGGGCGGCGGCGCGGTAGTGTCTTTGGCAGGGCCGGATGAAGTGGATGTATTTTTCTTCTCATTTGTGTTTGAGGTTTCTGTTTCGTCAGAGCGCTCAAAATCTATATTGTCGCGTTCTTCAAATTCACTGGGGCGGTCGAAAAGCTGGGCTTCGTCCTTGTCGAACTGGTCAACCGATTCCCTTGCCACTTCTAAGTATGAGCGGATACCGCCGATGATTTCTTTGCGTCGATCAAGCAGGCGCAGGATACTCTGCCGCACTTCGCGCCGTTCCTGTTTGGCTTCGTTGATGATGGCTTCGGCCTTCATCTCCGCTTTCTCAATTTTGTTTTTGGCATCTTTGCGGGCGCCGTGCAGCTTGGTTTCGGCCGACTCTTTTGCCGCCTGCAGCGTTTCGTGCAGTGCCTCTTCCACACGTTCGTAGTGTTTCAGTTTCTCCTGCAGGTTGTCGATCTGTTGCTGCAACTCGCGGTTTTTGGTCACCATGTGCTCCCACTCGTTCGACATCAGGTTGAGGAACGCCTGTACCTCGGCCGTATCATACCCGCGGAGGGATTTTTCGAATTTCTGCTGCTTAATTTCCAGTGCGGTAAGTTTCATAATAGTTGGTTTAAAGCCCTAAAGAGTTGATGCTATTAAAACGTTTATTCTTTCAGCATGTTCCTGAGATTTCCGCCGTCCGATTCTTTTTGGTTTTTTTTAGTTTCTTCCGATTCGTTCGAATCAATCTCAATCTGATTATGCAGCTGCGTTTTTTTCAGTTCTCCGGGTGATGATTTTGAAGATGACGTCGAGGTCGATTTCGGTTCATCATCCGTGACGATAGCCTCGATATTTTGCAGCCGCCGTTCAGTCTCTTTTTTATGCTGGATAAATGCCTTGGCCAGCCGCTCAAATTTTTCATCATCAAACGAAGTGCTGTTACGGTCAATCCATTTTTTTGCCAGGTTGATAAACATGGGAATGGCAATCATTCCAAGGATTGATCCAAATACAATAGCTACGATTATAGCGTCTTCACCCATTATCTGGTCCTCTTTTTATTGAGCATGTTTTGTAAATTTCCGGGTTCTTTCTCGTCTTCTTCGGCATGGTCAGACTCGATTTCAATGGATTGGTGTTGCTTGTTGTCCTGTGTTTTCCGGTTTGATGAAGATAATGGGGGGTTGGGTTTATCACCCGTCACAATGGCTTCGAGGTTTTGAAACCGTCGCTCGGAATCTTTTTTATGCTGGATAAACGCTTTGGCCAGTCGATCGAACCGTTCCTCATCAAGGGAAGAACTATTTCGGTTGATCCAAGATTTAATCAACCCAATGAATTTGCCGAAAATATAACCCACCAAGGTTGTTCCGAAAACAATACCTGCTAAAGCCAGTACAAATTCCTGTGCTTCCATTACTGCGCCCTGTTTTTATTTGCAAGATTAGAAACCGTTTTTTGATTTTCTTCTTTGATGGATGACTCATCGATTTCGATCTCGCTCATACCTGCTCCGGCGCCGGTTTTAAATTCTTCAGGCTCACCAGCAGCAATCGCTTCCAGATTTTCGATACGCGTTTTTAACGAGTTGACAAGCTTACGCACATCTTCTACTTCTTCTTCATTGCGCTGGCTCATGTTCATCATCTTCATCTTGTTCTTCTGATACTCAATGATGAGTCCGCCGATAATCGCGACCAATGGTACTAAAACCCAAATCATATAGCCCATAACCTCTCAGTAATTGGTTAGTCTGATATTGTAATGTACTAAATCTCAGATAAATTGAAACATATAAACCATACGCAAATTATCAGCCATAGTTGCGTTCGCCGAAAATGGCGCGTCCCACGCGCACCATGGTTGATCCTTCCTCAATGGCCACTTCCATATCGTTGGTCATGCCCATGGACAAGTGTTCAAGCTGTACGCTGCCTTCGTTGTTTTCAGCGTGTTTATCGAACAGTTCTTTCAAAAGTTTAAACTCGTCGCGTACCACATCCATATCGTCAGTGAAGGTAGCCATGCCCATCAGCCCGCGAACACGCACGTGGTTAAGTGATCGGGCGCCGTCCAGTATTTTTTCAAGTTTATCGGGGGTGCAACCGCTTTTCTGGTCTTCATCGCTGATGTTGACCTGGACAAGCGTGTTGATAACGCGGTCAATACGTCCGGCGCGTTTTTCAATTTCCTGCAGGTACTTTGGCTTTTCGATGGAGTGAATCCAGTTCACCCGCTCAACCATATATTTAATTTTGTTGGTTTGCAGATTGCCGACCATGTGCCACTGAATATCGGGATTTTTGTACGTATCCATCTTGTCCTGCAGTTCTTTGGCCCGGTTTTCGCCAAAGTGAAGCTGACCGCAGTCGAATGCTTCTTTAATATCATCAAGCGGCTTGGTTTTGCTGATAGCGACAAGGTGCACATCATTGGGATTGCGGCCGGCTTCTTCGCAGGCTGTGATAATGCGTTGGTTCACTTTTTCAATATTGCTGCAGATATCGGACATGAAAAATGATTCAGGGTTAAAAACAGTTGAATAATTAATCTTAAAATAAGCTTTTAACAGACCGATTTAAATCGTATTTTAAGCAAATGAAATGTTGTTAAAATAAAAGTCCAAGAAGCACTGGTTCTGAATATCTTAAGCACAGACTTTTTTCGAATACGTACGATAGCACATTTTTCGTTTGCTACCTGGAAGCTTAAAAAGCGAGGCAGGCAATTCCCATGAATATCCAGGTTCAGCATATTTCTACCTTCCTGAATCAATGGGCTCCGCCCGAAACTAAACTGGATTATGACAATGTAGGTCTTTTGATCGGCCACCCGAAGCAGTCCGTAAACTGTGTACTTACCTGCCTGGATGTTACGCTTGATGTCGTTGAAGAAGCCATTGAAAAAGACTGTGAGCTTATTGTTGCGCATCATCCGTTGATTTTTAAAGGACTGAAGCGGATCAACCCCACCGGCGAAAAAGGAAAAATTATTTACAAGCTTATTCAAAATGGGATTGCTGTTATTGCAGCCCACACAAATCTCGATGCCGCACTTGATGGCGTTTCTTTTACGCTGGCCAAAAAACTGGGGTTGCAGAACCTGAAATTTCTGGATAAGAGCTACCCTATCAGCCGAAAAATTGTATTGACAACGTCCCGTTCAGACAGTGAGACGGTGCTAAAATTATTGAACTACTACTCGGCCGAAGAAGCGCATGTGCATTTAGTAGAAGGGCGAAAAGGGGAGCAAAAAACATACGAAGCTATTATCGACCAGCACAACCTGTCGGAGCTTGAAAAAGAATTGAAGAAAAACGGGCTGCTTGATCACGGAAATGTACAAGTGCTTGAAGTAGCCAGCCCCTCGGATAATGCAGGCATGGGTGTTGTTGGGCTTTACCGCGAGCAGGGGCTGCCGCAGGATAAGTTCTTAAACCTGGTAGCCCGTGAATTGAATACCGATGCCATTCGGTTTTCGGGCAGTACCGAATATGTGAAGAAAGTAGCAGTTTGCGGCGGCGCGGGCGTTTCACTGGCGGGCAAGGCGATAGCTGAAGGCGCACAGGCGTTGGTGACAGCTGATGTGAAGTATCACGACTATTTTACAGATGCCGAGAATTTTTTACTTGTTGATGCCGGTCATTACGAAAGCGAAGTGCCGATTGTTGAGACATTGCAAAAAGAATTGACTGAAGCATTTGAAGAATTGCAGATTTTAAGCACGGAGATAATTACGAATCCGATGAACGTTTTTATCCCTCATCATAAACAGAACACGCAGGAATAAACGAGATATATATTATGGAAGAAGTACTTCAAAAATTAGCTAATCTTCAATATATCGACAGCCGTATTGACGAGCTGAAGCAGCTCCGCGGCGATCTTCCCGAAGATATCCTCGATATCGAGACGGATATCAACCGGCACGAGGCCAGGATCAATAAGTTGGAAGAAGAGCAAACAAACCTGAAGGTAGAAAAGGACAATCTCGATCTTGAAATTAAAGATGCTCAAAATAAGCTTGAGAAATACGAAGAGCAGCAAACTTCGGTGCGCAATAACCGCGAATACGATGCGCTTACCAAAGAGATAGAGGCCCAGAAGCAGGTAATCGAAAATGCAGAATCGCGCAAAGAAGAGATCGAAAAACGGCAGGAAGAGATCGGTCCTGAGATCGAAGCAGCACAGGAAGAGCTCGAAAAGATTAAAGAGCTGCATGCCGAAAAGCAGGAAGAGCTTGAAGAGGTTGTCAAAGATACCGACTCTGAGGAAAAGAAGCTGATGGATAAACGCAAAGAAATGGAGAAAGAGCTCGATGATCGATACCTGCGCAGTTATAACCGATTGCGCGAAGGCCTTTCCAACGGGTTGGCAGTTGTAGCTATGGAAAGAGGAGCTGCCATTGGGATGGCACTGCCGCCGCAAACCCAGGTTGAAGTGCGCCGTAAAAATAAAATCATCATTGATGAAAACAGCGGCCGTATTGTAGTTGACCCATCATTCTTCAAAAAAGCCAAAGAAGAGCTTTCTTAAGAAAAACAGTTTTTTGAAGGTGTTAAAAATGGTGGGCTTAATCATTCCTGCGTGTAATGTAAAATGTCCACAAATTGCTTATCTTTAGAACGGATGATCGGATAACCGCCCCGCACATAATTTCTAAAATCGTGTTATGCATTATGTTTATTTGATTCAACGTGAGAAAAAAGTTTTATGTTGGGTTTACGCCTGGCTTGAAACAGCGAATTGGAAAATATGATGCAGGCAAAGGGCAATCGACAAAAGTTTCTATTCCTTTTGCCAATCCCATGATGGATTAGAAATTATGTGCGGGGAGGAAAGTCCGGACACCTACAGGCATCGTGCTTCCTAACGGGAAGATTCGGGCAACCGGATAGCCAGTGCCACAGAAAACAGACTACCCCCGATACGTCGGGGGAAAAGGTGAAAAGGTGAGGTAAGAGCTCACCGCTCTCCCGGGTGACCGGGAAGGCAAGGTAAACCTCACGGGGTGAAAGTTCATGCAGGCCGTATGTACTGCTTGTTGCGTTGCGGCCGGGTAGAATGCTCGATCCCGATAGTAATATCGGGACCAGATAAATGGTTATCTTAAATGACAGAATCCGGCTTACAGATCATCCATACTGTTTACATGAAAAGGCTGCCCGAAAGGGCAGCCTTTTGTATTTTTCAGCTGAATTTATTTTAAGAGTTTTATAAAAATTCAATAGTCTATTTTTGTTATGAAATCTGAAGAATTACGATCATTGCAGGCACCGCTGAAAGAACAATATAAAACAGATCCGGCTCAGGCTGAATGGAATCTCCATGCGGAGGCCAGACTGGAGTCGGGTCTTTCATGTACGGTTCAAACCGATGCGGGACAAGTTAAGGCCGGACTGCATCCGGCGACCGGGGGCGATGGTTCTCACGCCTGTTCAGGCGACATGCTTTTAGAAGCGTTGGTGGCTTGCGCAGGGGTAACGTTAAAGTCGGTAGCTACAGCCATGAATATTGAAATAAAAGAAGGAGCAGTAAAGGCGAACGGGTTGCTCGATTTTCGCGGAACGCTGGGGGTAGATCGCAATAAGCCGGTGGGCTTCAAGAAAATCACCCTCGATTTTGAATTGGATACCGATGCCGGTGAAAGCAAACTTAAAAAATTGATTGAGCTAACCGAGCGGTACTGTGTGGTCTATCAAACGCTGAAAAA
>JAFGWN010000036.1 GCA_016937115.1 Balneolaceae bacterium
CTATCTCGGCCGATTCAATTGAATCATATATTCGCACTTTGGTTGATTTTAAAACACGACACACAATGTCGGATACTACCAGTGATTCGGTTGGCATCGGGGCAGCCCGGCGCTGGATTTACAGCAAAATGAAATCGTTCAGCAAGCAGACGGGCAGCCGCCTGCAAGTGTCTTATGATCGCTATGTTGAAACCGAAAATTCACGAATTAATAAACCAACAGAAATTGTAAATATCGTTGCTGTGCTGCCCGGTACCCAGCTGGAATCGAAGGATAGAATGTATGTAGTGAGCGGCCATTACGATTCACGCGTCTCTGATGTAATGAATGATACAAGTTATGCTCCGGGCGCAAATGATGATGCTTCGGGCACGGCGGCTGTGATGGAGCTTGCACGGGTGATGTCGCAATACAGATTTGACGGTACGCTGGTATTTATGGCGGTAGCCGGAGAAGAGCAGGGATTGTTGGGGGCGTCTCATTATTCCGAAGAAGCTAAACGCAAGAACCTGAATATCGCGGCCATGTTCACTAATGATATTATAGGTAATACGGTAGCGCCGGACAGCTCAATTAATGATACGGAGGTGCGCGTTTTTGCTCAGGGTATTCCGCCCGAAGACACCCTTTCTCGGTACCATCGCATGCTTTTGTTTACCGGAGGAGAGAATGATACGCCATCCCGCCAGTTAGGGCGATTTATCCACGAAGTGACAGAAGAACATATTCCAAATTTCAGTGTTAATCTGATTTATCGGAAGGATCGTTATTTGCGGGGCGGTGATCATTCAGCATTTCTTGAGCAAGGATATCCCGCTGTTCGTTTTAGTGAGCCTAATGAGCACTATAAGCGGCAGCACCAGGATGTACGCAAGGAAGGAGATGTGCAATACGGCGATCTGCCGAAGTTTGTCGATTATGATTATGTCGCAAAAGTTGCTCGGGTTAATGCCGCCTCTTTGACAATGCTTGCCAATGCACCTGCACGGCTCCGCAATGTGGGCATAGAGGTACAAAAACTTGAAAACAATACCACCTTGCGCTGGGAAGCGAATCGGGAGCCGGATCTAAAGGGCTACGAAATTGTCTGGCGTAAAACGCATGCGCCTTATTGGAATAATTCCAAGTTTGTGGGAGATACCACGCGGTTTACAATAAAGAATGTTTCAAAAGATAACTACCTGTTTGGTGTTCGCTCCGTGGATGAGAAAGGAAATAAAAGTCCGGCCGTATACCCGTTGCCTGTGCGCTAAAGACAACCTATTATGAGACCGGGATATCGTGGTCGATTAAAAAGTTTTCAAATTTTGAAGAATCCTGTTCATTAAGGTGAATGTTCTGGCCGCTGTAGACAAAAACACTAAGTGTTTTATTGGTATCGGTAAATGAGATAATGTGTTTATACACCTCGGTGTTGGAAAGAAAGTCCCAGGCCGGTGATACATTTATTCGTTGTATTCTTTTTATTGTTTCCCGGTCATAGAGCTCTTCTTTTACTTCTTCTTTATCGTCAAAATAACGAATACCCAGATATTCAGCAGTTAGCCTTACGTCCATCTTTTTAGGTCGTTCTCTGATCTTGAGTATAAGTATTACAATTCCTGCAAAGCCAATGAAAGCGATAAAACGAAAGATACTTTTCCAAAAAACATCGGAGACAAACAGATATGAACATAAAAAAATCACAGTAATCATCCCGCAAAAAAGGGCCAGAAATTTCCAGATGGGTGATCGGTATTCCTCGATTACAATTGGATTTTCCATACAGGACTTGATTTTCAATTTGTTTTGAAGACAACTAATTTTTAATTACTGTAAACATAGCAAGGTAACCAAGAATCTTAAAAAATGTCATAAAGCTAATGTCTGACGGAAAATACAGTAGGAATCCCCGCCGCCTGAGCGTTCAAATTGCAGCTATACTAATGATTATCTTACTTTTATCGTGGTTTTTCTTGTTCTGATGTTTTTATATCGGATATCATCAATATTATAATATTTGGCTTATCTTTTGATAATCTCATTTTATTATTATACAGGTCGACTCCCAAAAGATTTACATCTATTTTGATTCAGCAATTGCAACATAACATCATTTCTAACAACAAATATTTGGTCCGTTTTTCTCAAAATAAAGATGACCTGAGAGCGGCCCAGCGCTTACGTTTTAATGTATTCAATATAGAACTGGGGGAAGGGCTTGAAAGTTCGAAAGAAAATGAGCTGGATGCCGACAAATACGATGAACAGTGTCATCATTTGTTAGTTATTCACAAAGAGACCGATAACATAATCGGCACATACCGGATGCAAACCTATGATATCGCAAAGCAGCATGAGGGCTTTTACACATCAGAAGAATTTAATTTAGAAGCTATTCCGGATGAGATACTCGATAATTCAGTAGAGGTGGGTCGTGCGTGCATTGCAAGTGACCACCGCAATGGCCGGGTACTTTTCTTGCTTTGGCGGGGCCTTGCACAGTATATGACCCATATGAGAAGTCGTTATCTTTTGGGGTGTTGTTCTCTAACGAGTCAGTCTGCTTCGGAAGCGTGGACTGTTATGAAATATTTAGAAATGAATAACTATGTGCATGATAGTTTATTGGTCTCAACAACCGACAAATTCCAATGTGAGAAGGTTGCAACGGATGAAAAACAGGCCGAACAAACAACGCTTCCGCAGCTGTTTCGTTTGTATATGGATATTGGAGCTAAGGTGTGTAGTCCGCCGGCTATCGACCGGGAATTCAAAACTATTGATTACCTTGTTCTTCTGGATATAAAACAGCTTGATGAACGCACGCGAATGCTTTTCTTCAACTAATAATGTTTGTATGGAACGTTTGAGGGCCGGGTACAGACTAATTGCATTTCTGCTTCTCACGGTTGTGATGCTGACTGTTTTTTGCCTTGGCCTGCCATTCTGTTTACCGAGTAAAAAAAGACGGGCAAGTTGGAAACATTGGATCATATCGCATTGGGCAAGTGTGATAGCCCGCCTGTTGGGGCTTCGTATGAATATAGTTGGTACACTTCCCGATGCGCCGTTCTTTTTGGTTTGCAATCACCTCAGCTATGTGGATATACTGCCTTTTTGGAAACACCTAAAAACAACATTTATCGCCAAGAGTGAAATAAAAGGATGGCCATTTTTTGGACAGGCTTCACAATTGCTGGGTATCATTTTTATAAATCGAAATAATCGGAATGACCTCAGTCGCGTAAATAAGGTTGTCAGAGAAACAATGGAAAGCCAGGAAGGTGTTATTCTATTTCCGGAAGGCACCAGCAGCAAAGGACAGCAGGTTTTACCCTTTAACTCATCGTTATTTTACTATCCGGCCATGCAAAATCTTCCTGTTTATTATGCGTCTATTTCATATAATATCAACGGTGATACCAACAGAGAAGCCTGGAAAGATATATGCTGGTGGGGTGATATGGATTTTATGAGCCATTTTTGGGGATTGCTGAAAATTAAATCGTGGACAACGACCGTACACTTCGGGAAAGAAACCATTTTGAACAAAAATCGTAAGAGTCTGGCGCGGACCCTTCATCAACAAATAACAGAAAGTTTTATTCCAACTTACAAGAAAAAATAATTGCCATGTCGAATGTGCGATCATTAATCACCATGAATATTCATTTTTTATTGCAGGGGGAGGCATTGCTGCAGCAAATTACCGATAATCAGTTCCGGTTTACGCAAAGCTCCTATTTTAGCAGTTCAGCCGGAAAACACATACGGCATGTGCTGGATCACTATATAAGTTTTATAAACGGATGGGAAACCAAAATTGATTACGATGCCCGGAAGCGGGATGAACGGATGGAACAAGAGCGGGAATATGCGATTAAGCACATTCAAAAATGTATTGATGAATTAAAGCAGATAACAAATACGTCCGGATCATTTAGTGATTCTATCCTGGTACAGAGCAATAAAGTGGGAGACCGCGGCTGTTGGAGCAGATCATCAGTGAAACGTGAGCTGCAGTTTTTAATCGGCCATACTGTGCATCATTATGCACTGGTTGATTTTATCTTGCGCGTGCAGGGCTTTTCTCCGCCGAAAGGTTTTGGTATCGCTCCCTCTACGCTGAAGTATGAGCAGAAGGCGCAAACATCCTGATATAAGGATCACATGGGTTCGACAAAAAGGCCGTGGTATAAAAAGAAAAGATATTTCTTAGCGGTATATCTTCTCTTGTTGTTGGCCTCTCATTGTTGGCAACTGATCAACCCGGTTACCCATCCTCCCGATAGAAACCAGAGAACGGTTGAGGTACAGGCTGTTGCAGGAGATTCACTGCTGCCCGACCGGAATATAACCATTGCCTACCGCGATGAATATAGAGGCACAGCAGAAAGTCCACCGGTTGTGGTGTTGTTGCATGGCAGCCCGATTGGCGTTCCGATGTTTTCAAAACTAATGCCGAAGCTATCCGAAAAATTCAGAGTGATCGCTCCCGACATGCCCGGTTATGATGCATCCACGCGAGATGTTCCCGATTATTCAATGCGATCTTACGCATTTTATACCAAACAGTTGATCGATTCACTTAATGTAAATTCTGTTCATCTGGTGGGGTACAGTTTGGGAGGAGGGATAGCGCTCAACATGGCTCATTTCTATCCGGAAAGGGTTAAATCGTTAGGTCTTATTTCATCTATTGGGGTGCAGGAACTCGAGCTGTTGGGCAGTTATACGCTGAATCATGCAATTCATGGTGTTCAGCTTTCTTTAATCTGGCTGCTGCAGGAGGCTGTCCCCCATTTTGGTACCCTGGCTGACTTTCCACTTACGGTGCCGTACGCCCGGGGTTTTTACGATTCCGATCAGCGTCCGCTTCGCAGCTATTTACAGAGCTATAAAAAACCGATGCTGATTCAGCATGGGGCAGGTGATGAACTGGTTCCGCTTGCTGCTGCACAGGAGCACCACCGTATCGTTCCGCAAAGTAAGTTGATAACGTATAATGGTGGACACGGTCTGGTACGGTCAAAAGCGGATGTTATAGCCGAAGATTTAACCCGTTTTGTGTATTCAGTTGAAAATGGCCGTGCCCGGACTTTTTTGGAGGCCCCTGAAGTGCGCATAAATGAAGCTAAACGCTCGTTTAAGGATATCAATTTTGAAGAATTTAAAGGATTAACGCTGGCAATCATCATGTTGCTTATCGTTATGGCCACCCTTATCAGTGAGGATTTGACCTGTATTGGCGCCGGACTTATGGCAGCACGCGGGTTGATTGGTTTTTGGCCTGCCGTGATTGCCTGTTTTGCAGGAATTTTTATTGGTGATGTTTCACTTTATTTGGCGGGACGATGGCTTGGCAGGAGGGCGGTCCGCCGCCGGCCATTAAAGTGGTTTCTGTCTGAAGAGGATTTGGTTAAAAGCGAAAAGTGGTTCAGGGCCAAAGGTCCTGCAATCATACTTGCCAGCCGTTTTTTGCCTGGGAGCCGTTTGCCTACCTATTTTAGCGCAGGTGTGGTAGGGGCTGGTTTCTGGATGTTCATCTCGTACTTTTTATTGGCCTGTATTATTTGGACGCCGTTACTGGTAGGTCTCTCGATGTTAATTGGAACAGAACTTATTGCATATTTCGAAGCCTATCAGCACTATGCGCTGGCGGTGATTATTGGTATTGTGGTTTTTGTCATCTTGATGCTAAAAGTTGTTATTCCGGCATTTAGCTATCGCGGGCGGCGGTTGTTGATTTCGAAGTGGCAAAGGTTGAAGAACTGGGAGTTTTGGCCTCCCTCGATGCTCTATTTCCCGTTA
>JAFGWN010000037.1 GCA_016937115.1 Balneolaceae bacterium
ACCATCTTAATCATTTTGAGGAAATCATCAGAGTTTTTGCTTTATGGAGCAGTATTCTACATTAGTGATTGTGCCAACATTTAATGAAGCTCATAACATCACCAAACTGGTAGAAAATGTTATGAATTTAAAGGAGCCAATGGATCTCCTGATTATTGATGACGGTTCGCCCGATGGCACTGCAAAGCTGGTTGAAGGTTTGCAAAAAAAGTATTCTGACCGGCTGTTTTTAATTACCCGATCCGGGAAGCTTGGCCTCGGTACGGCCTATGTTGAAGGCTTCAGGTTTGCTCTCAAAAATGATTATACCTACATCTGTGAAATGGATGCCGATTTTTCGCACAATCCAAAGGATTTGCCCCGGCTCGTTAAAAAAGTGAAGGAGGGAGAAGCAGATGTAGCCATTGGATCGCGCTATAAACGGGGGATAAGCATTGTTAACTGGCCGTTGACGCGTCTCATTCTTTCTTACGGTGCTAACATGTATGCACGATTTGTGACAGGACTTCAAATTTTTGATACAACGGCAGGTTTTAAATGTATTCACCGTAAAGTGCTTGAAGGCATTTCATTGGATCGGATCAGTTCCAACGGCTACGCATTTCAGATTGAGCTGCACTTTCGGGCATGGAAAGCCGGTTTTCGAATTAAGGAAGTTTCGATCATCTTTCGCGAGCGGGAGGAGGGGGTATCAAAGATGTCAAAAAAAATTGTGTGGGAGGCTATCTGGCGGGTCTGGTCATTGAAGTTTAAAAGCTTGGTTGGACGTCTGTAAAGTCTCAATCATAATCGTTTCTTAGAAACTCACGATTAGTTCTTATATTCCATTGAATTTTCAGAAATAGGAGTACTTATATGCAATATTTGGATTTTGAAAAGCCAATAGCAGATCTTGAACGTAAAATTGAGGAATTAAGCAATTTAACGATTGCTGACGACGATGTGCTGTCACCCGAAATAAAACGATTGAAGAAGCGGGTTGAAGAACTTCGAACATCCATCTTTTCGAATTTAACCCGGTGGCAAAAAGTGCAGCTGGCACGCCACCCGGATCGTCCGTATACACTGGATTATATTTACAGCATCACTGAAAATTTTATGGAGCTGCATGGCGACCGCTACCACAGTGATGATAAAGCTATTGTTGGGGGATTGGCAACGATTGACGGTCGGTCTGTGATGATTATGGGGCACCAGAAGGGGCGTGATACGCAAAGCCGGCAGCACCGCCGTTTTGGGATGGCCAACCCCGAAGGCTACCGAAAAGCATACCGGCTGATGAAACTGGCGGAAAAATTTGATATCCCGGTTATTACTCTGCTGGATACACCCGGCGCTTATCCCGGTTTGGAAGCTGAAGAACGAGGCCAGGCCGAAGCCATCGCTAAAAATCTAAAGATGATGGCGACACTAAAAGTGCCCATTGTTACGGTTGTAATTGGTGAAGGTGCCAGTGGCGGTGCTATTGGTATTGGCATGGGTAACGAGGTATACATGATGGAGAATACCTGGTATTCGGTGATTTCACCTGAATCATGTTCGTCTATTCTCTGGAAAACGTGGGACTATAAGGAGCAGGCTGCTGCGGTATTACGGTTAACTGCTGAAGACCTGGAAGGGTTGAATATTATCGACGGTATTATAAAAGAGCCGCTGGGCGGGGCGCATCGTGACCCGGACTCATCGGCAGCAGCAGTAAAGCGACAGTTACTTACTTCACTCAAACGTCTCAAAAAAATGAAGCCGGAGACCTTGGTTGAAAAGCGAATTGAAAAGTATTCAAAGATGGGTGAATGGGAAAAACGGGCCACTGCGAAATCAGGCAAATCGAAAACCAATGCCAAATAAGTGATTCCGGATAGATCACCTCTCTATACTTTTTCTCATACGATGCGCAGTCGCTATAGCGAAACCGATCAGATGGGATATGTGTATTACGGTCGGTATCTGGAATATTTTGAAGTGGCCCGGACCGAGATGATACGATCGGTTGGTTTTCCTTACCAAAAACTCGAAGCGCGGGGGATTATGCTGCCGGTTGTTGAATCACACGTAAAGTATAAGGCACCGCTGTTTTACGATGATGAAATATTAATCAAGGTTCAGCTTTTTGGCATGCCTACTGTAAAATTGGAAACGTATTATGAGATGTTTACCAAACGTTCGGATCATTTGCATGCCATAGGTAAAGTAGATCTCTGTTTTATGAATGAAAGCACCCGAAAGCCGTGTCGGGCACCAGAGGAATTTATCAACTGTTTGTCGGATGCAATAAAAAGTTAATATGCCTATGTGTTTCAAGCAGCGGGCCTTGTATTTTTTAGTACTCGTGATGGCAGCAGGAATTGTTGTTATTGCGTTGGGGGGTGGACTTTTCGGCCAGGCAAATGGGTGGTACATGCAGTGGCAGCATCAGGCATTTTCATCCCTTTGTCACCAAATATCTGAACGCTCGTTTTGGATTAATGGCCAGCCCATGGCGGTATGCAGTCGTTGCCTGGGTATATATGCCGGTTTTTTGGGCGGATGGATTTTACTGCCCTTTCTTACTTTTTTCAACTTCAGAAAATTGGTTGCGTATAAAAAGGTGTTTCTTGTTATTGTAGGTATCAATGTATTAGATTTTCTTGGAAATCTGCTCGGGTTTTGGCAAAATACATTAATTTCAAGATTGGTACTGGGGTTGCTGGCAGGATCAACGGCAGCGGTGCTGTTTTCGGGGTCATTTTTTATCAAAACACATAAACAAACGGAGGCATATTATGGAGGAGTCACAACAAATATACTCAGATAATCCATCATACTGGACGTCTATTGCGATAGCTGCATTTGTATTGGGTTTTATTTATTTCGTTATATCGGTGATAGGTGGTTACGCTACTATTAATTCTGAACCTTCCGGTTCTATGTTCGGAAGCATGAGTCAGCTTATTTCCGGTGGTATAGGTTGCCTGATGGCTGGTTTTGGCGGGATGCTTGCTATATGGCACTACTGTAATTCGTATGAGGGGATTACATTGTCACTTGGTAAAGGTGCATTAATCGGAATTTACACAGGGTTTGGGATCGCTGTTGTAATGACAATTTTGAACCAGATTTGGAACTTGATTGATCCCACATACACGGAACGGTTGATGGACAGTATGATTGCAAATTACGAAGCCATGGAAAATATTTCTGATGCTCAAAAGGAACAGATTATAGATGGAATTGCCAGCGAATTCCGCAATAGCAATACGTTATGGGGGATTATCAAAGGAATGCTTTTTATATCAATTCCAGTATGTATTCTTAATTTGATTACAGGCATGATCGGCGCTAAAATATTTGCAAAAAAAGAAGAAGTCATATAATTCAATGACACATCCCACAGCAGGGCAAGGGGAACGTACAATTACTACAGACAGCCATATTTATACACCCTGGGTAAAACGGAATGGGTTTTCCCATGCCGGTATGGCTCTGTTGTGGATTGTTGCGGCCTTTCTGTTATTTCAGATTTTCGCAAATGTGCTGGGAATCATCCTTATTCTTATTCGCAGTGCTGGCAGCATGGAAAATTTTGATGCTGCCAATGCGATGGAGCTGGTAGCACAAAATATTGATCTGATTTTTGTCGCCAATTCTTCCGGCCAAATTCTCTTTTTGGGACTTGCTACCTGGCTGTTTTGCCGGCTTCATACCAACCGGCAAAATCGCCCGTCTTTTTTACGATTTCGGTTGTATGAAAACACAGCTAAGATATTGGGTTTGGTATTTGTACTGATGCTTGTGGTACAGCCGGTGATATGGTTTTTAGGATGGTTGAACTCATTCGTACCGGTTCCCGAAACGATGGAAGCAATGCAGATGCAGCAGATGGAGATGATTCAATCCTATCTAACCAGCGATGGTATGGTGCTTATTGCCCTTTTTAATATTGCTTTGGTGCCGGCGATCTGTGAAGAAATTTTATTCAGGGGATATGTATTGCGCTCCTTTGAAAAAAGCTGGGGCATTATGTGGGCTATCGTTATTTCCGGTATTATTTTCGGTATGTTTCACTTGCAGCTGGCTAATGTTTTACCGCTGGCTTCGATCGGTATTTTGCTGGCATTTATGACATGGATCAGCCAGAGTTTATACCCCGCTATGTTAGCTCATTTTGTCAATAACGGAGCCAGTGTACTGGTGGGGAAGTATTATCCTGAAACGGCTTTTTCGGAACTGTCACCCGAGACGATGCCGCCGTTATGGCTGGTTGCAGTAAGTGTGGTAGTTTCGGGATATTTAATATATTTATTGTTAGAAAATCGTATAACTGAGCCCGTTAATTAAATAAGAGGAGCTGATGCTACAAGATCCTAAACCTGATGATATTGAAAACTGGGTGTGTGTAATGGAACGCGGAACCGAGTACGAGATAGAGATGGCCAAGGACTATCTTTCTAATCTTGAAATCCCTTCTAACATTCTTTCCAAGCGAGATTCTTCATTCAACCTGAATGTTAGCGATATGGCGCATGTATATTTATATGTCCCCAATGAATATGAGGCGGAAGCACGCGAAGCATTGGCGGAATGGGATACACCCTCCGATCAAGCAGATGAACAGGAGTAATTTGTGAGTGAATTACTAAAGCGTATCTTCTTTGCGGTACCAGCAGCTGCCTTTGCTGTATGGATAACCTGGGCCGGAGGTATCTGGTTTTACGGTGCGCTGCTCATTTTAGCGACATTAATACAGTTTGAATTACAACGAATTGTCGGCCAGGCAGGATTCAAGCCTGCCCGCTTCTTTCACTATATCATTGGCTTGTGGATTTTATTAACTCCGGTGTTACCTTTTGCTTTCGAAATCGGAATTGGGCTTTTTCTTCTTTTTGCAGCGGTGCAGGTGTTAAATACCAAAGAGAGGCACATGCAGGAATTTATTGCTACCATCTTTTGTGCCGGATATGCCTCCTTCGGCCTGCTTTTTTTACTCATTATACGCAGCATGGGAACAGATCAGGTAGGGTTTGCTCTTACGATTGGAATATTCTTGATGGTCTGGGGCAACGATGTGTTTGCTAATTTCGGAGGTAAAAGGTTTGGGAAGCATATGTTGGCACCCTCCGTTAGTCCAAGTAAAACATGGGAAGGTTTTTTCTTCGGATTTCTGGGAGCCGCTGTAGGAATTGGATTGCTCTGGTTATTGATTCCCTTCACCCTTTCTTTTAGCTGGTGGGTACTTGTACCGGCGATTATTGTGATAGGTATTTTTGCTCCGCTGGGTGATTTGGCGGAGAGCAAGCTAAAGCGGGCTGCCAATGTAAAAGATGCCTCCAGCATACTGCCGGGACACGGCGGTTTTTTTGACCGTTTTGACGGCATGATATTAGCTGCTCCTGCTTTTTATCTCTATCTGCAATGCATGCAAATTTTTGGTTATGTCACATTTTAAACTTCATTTTAAAACGGTTGATCTTAAGCTCGATCAGCCGTTTACTATTTCAAGAGGAACAAAAGAAACAGTCTCAAATGTATTCGTTGAAGTGACCGATGGCACCTACACTGGTTATGGCGAAGCCGCGCCAAATACGCGGTATAATGAAGATGCAGAAAAGGTAACGCACTTCTTGGGAAGTCTTCCGGATAACTTTTTTGAGGAGGTAAAAACCGGCGAAGAGCTGGCTGAAAAGCTGGATGAACACAGTCGGGTGTTTGGGCAATTGGTGCAATCAGCGCATGCTGCAGTGGAGATGGCATGGCTCGACTGGTGGGGCAAAAGCCGGCAGCAGCCGCTTTGGAAATTATGGGGGGCACCATCATCAACCGGGCCCGTAACATCATACACCATAGGTCTCGATGAAATCGATGTAATGCAGGCAAAAGTTGAGGCCGCCGATGAATACCCCATTTACAAAGTAAAGCTGGGCACCGAACGTGATCGTGAAATTATTGAGGCACTGCGGGAGGTTACCGACAAACCCATTCGGGTGGATGCAAACGAGGGATGGACAACATTGAATCAGGCTAAAGAAATGATCCGTTTTTTGGCCGAGCAAAATATTGAATTGATTGAACAGCCGATGCCGGCCCGCATGATTGATGATCTTAGAAAGCTAAAAAAATTTTCACCCTTGCCCCTTTGCGCGGATGAAAGTTTTACCGGCAGTGAATCACTCGAAGAAATATCCGGAGCATTCGATATTATCAACATCAAGCTGATGAAAACAGGCAGTCTTGTAAAGGCTAAAAAAGTGATTGATAAAGCAAGTGCGAATGATCTGCAGGTTATGATCGGCTGCATGATTGAAAGTTCTGTTGCCAATACGGCGGGAGCGCTCTTAAGTTTGTGGTGCAAATACACTGATTTAGATGGGCACTTATTGATTCGCGATGACCCTGCGGATGGACTTTTACTGACCAAGGGAAAGAAGATTACCATACCCGATCGACCGGGTTTAGGGGTTGTAATGAAGTAAGGTTCAATTATTTATCATCATCTTATAAATCTGATAAGAGTGTCTTATTACGTCTATATGTATAGGCGGCAATGGCAAAGAGAAAACGCCGTATTCTGCAAAGGCACGGTGCTCTTCCGGAAGGTGCGAATTATGATTGGACAATGAAGATCGAAAATTATAAATCATACAATATTCAAAAGAATCTTGTAGAGGGATTAGCCTGATCGCTTTACGTTTTCACTCATCTCTTTTGGAAGACATCACCCAATACGCAACCACAATTAGCGCAATCAAAATAAAATTTCGTATTAGTGTAAACTCTATGCCGCCTCCGATGCCTAACGCCCCGAAGCATCCGCAACTGGCCACATTCATTCCATCAAGATAGAAATAGCCGAGCACACTGGTGAAGCCGAGCAGCATAATCAGACTGATTCCGAATACGGTTTTTAGATACTTTCCCCAGAGTAAAAAAAGGGCGAGCAACAATTCTATGATACTGATAGAGATAATGATAGCAGCCGCATATTCAATAATCCAGTAATATTCGGTAGAAAGCAGGCGCACCAAATCGTAATTAACATACCCGCTGTCCATTAGCTTGCCGATACCGGAAAGCAGAAAAACAAGCCCCAGAATAATACGGGTGATAAGTAATATGATTCGGCGTGTTGTTGGAGAAATGGACATGTCGTTATTGATTATTCATTATTGGATGAATCTACAGCAATAACGAATAACTAATAATAATTAACAAATAACCAATCATCTAAAAAAGGAATGTTTTATCTTGGTTTTGCGTATTTGGAATAAAGCAAAATAAAATAAGTATAATGAATATACTCATCACAGGCGGAACCGGATTTATTGGCTCTCAACTCTGTTTAATGCTGCTTCGGGACGGGCACTACCTGACGATTATTACCCGCAGTCCCAAGCATCATTCGAATGAGCAGGCAAAGAATCAGCAGTTTATTTCCTGGGAAGCAGATTTGGTATCGGCGATGAATAAAGCAGATGCCGTTATCAACTTGGCGGGAGAAAATATATTTGGACAGCGATGGACGGATGAGGTAAAGAAGCGAATTTACGACAGCCGTATTGAGAATACCAATCAGCTTGTTGAAGCTATTAAACAAGCGGAAGAACAGCCCGAAGTAATGGTTTCTGCATCGGCTGCAGGCTACTATGGAGGTCGGGGAGCCGACGTGCTTGATGAGCAGGAACCTTCGGGTGAAGGATTTCTTGCCAAGGTATGCGAAGATTGGGAGAATGCAGCCCGGCCGGTGGAAGAAACTGGCGTGCGGCTTGCAATCCCGCGTATTGGCATTGTATTGGAAAAGGGCGGAGGAGCTTTACAAAAAATGCTGCCGCCGTTTAAATTTTTTGTTGGCGGACCTATTGGCCGCGGTACACAATTCGTACCCTGGATTCATCGCCATGACTTGTGTCGGGGGCTGTTGTTTGCTATTGAGAATAAAGATTTTTCGGGTGTCTACAACCTAAATGCACCTCATCCTGTTACTATGGAAACCCTGGCTGAAGCTATCGGGGATACGCTTAATCGTCCATCGGCGTTTCGTGTTCCTGAGTTTGTCCTGAATACGGTGATGGGTGAAGCGGCCCAGCCTATTTTAGAAAGCCTGCGACTGGAACCCGCTCATTTAAAATCAGCCGGTTTTGAATTTCGCTTTCCATATATTCACGAAGCGTTGAGCGATATTTTATGATGCTGGATTTCTGATACCGAATAATCGATTATTCGGTATCAGGTATAGGCTCTCTGCTTACTGCCCTCTGTTTATCGTCCAGCTACGGATGCCATTTTCAGTTTGGCCGACCAGCTCTTTCAGCCCGTCACCGTCGAGATCCGTGATATTCATGTGGCTTATTCCCGCAGTGGGCAAATCAAAGATGCGCTCTCCGTTCTCTATATTCCAGGCATAGAGGCGCCCGTAATTTGCCAACGCTATAATGTCGTTGCTGCCATCGCTGTTAATATCGGTAATGAAAGAAGAAGTGTTTTCGGAGATGGGTTGGCCCATGCTTTTGGTAAAGTGAAGCTGGCCATCAAGACCGAGTAGAAATACCGATCCGCTGGCACTGGTGGTTAGTATCTTGGTTCCATTACTGAATTCATGTACGGAAGGAGAACCAGCCAGAGACCCACTGGAAACATATACGGCGCTTACATTTTGGGATGATGAGCCGGAAGTATCCAGTGAATCGGAAAATTGGGTGCCGGTACCGACGGAGTAAAGGTGCCCGTCAACGGCGTTTCCTAAAATCCGTTCTTCATGAACCACGGGTGAACCCTTCAGGCTGGCATCAACAAAAACAGGATAATTCGGCAGCGTATTGCCATTTGAATTCCAGGCATGCACCGCATTGGCTGAAAAAGCAATGATTGCGGGCTGATCTCCAATATAATCGAATCGTGGGGCCGCAGATATGCGTGCGTTGGTAGTAACGGGCCAACCCTGCAGGTTGTTGCCGCGTCCGTTTAGCACATGCAGTTTTCGGTCGGCCGTGGCCACAATAGCATCGGGCAGTTTATTGTTATTAATATCGGATATGGTAAGGGGTGCGGTTATCTGTTCAGATAGTTCAAAGGGAAATTTAGGAAGCATGTTGCCATCTTCACCCCAGCCATAGATTTTATTACCGGCTGCAATCATTACAACATTATCGCCGGTACCGTACCAATCATAGACCACCGGCGAACCAACAGGTACATCACTTCCCGTATTGTATTGTTGCACAAATGAACCGTCTCCGGCCAGTACATATACGCTTCCGGTCTGGGTGGCAAATACTACTTCATTGTTAAAGCTACCGCCGACATCCCCAAATATGGGTTTGCCCGAAAGCTCGGTACCTCCGGTAGAATAGGACCAGTTTTCGCGATAGGGATTGTCTTGCTCATTCGTGTTGAATGTTGATAAATTGAATGAAAAGGCATTCCCTGCATCATTCCGTTGTGTTGTTAGTGTTATGTAATCGAAAGATGATGTTAGAACATCTACATAATTTTCGGCAGCCAGGAATGGTTGTAAGAATGAATAAAAATCGGGTCCCGCCACAAAAACGCTGCTGATATTTTCGGGAAGTGTTTCCTCAATTTTCTTGTAAAACTCTTCGTAGGTAACCGTGCGTCGCCGATTGCGGTCGGAGGCCACCATATCCGCCAGCCCTTTTCGCTTGGAGATAACCACGGCATCATCAATTATTTTAATATAAAAGTCCTTGAAGTTACTCAGCCCGGAACCAAGCAATTGATTAATCATATAGCTTTGCACGAAATAGGCATCGTCTACTTTTTCCGCCAAATTGCGGGTGCTCAGGTTTTCGAGTTTGCTGCGCAGACTCTCGGTATCGGTTGCTTTTCGGATAAACAGGTGTTCGCCGGCTGAGAGAAATCCCGATTCGGTGTATGCTACCAGCCCGAGTTCCGAGCCGAGCATGCGGGACATTTCGATATATTCGGTTTCGTTGTTGAGTAAAAAGGCATCAACAGAAGTGGTATCAGGGATGGTTGTATTCACTTCTTCGGAAAGGGGGACATGGAAAATGCCGAAAGCCGCTGCATTGGAAGATATATATTCATCGAGCGTGATGGGTTTTGGTTCGCTGGAAACAGCTTTTATAAGGGAATTTTTAGACTTTCCCGAAAGCCCTATTTCACCCGTAAACTGAAGCTGTTTGCTATTTGAACTTGTATCTTTGCTTACAGTTAACACTGCCGGCTGCGTTCCCGCAAAAGCATTATTTATCGATGGCCTGTACGTTACCCGGGCTAATTGACCGATCCAGCGATCCAGCGCGGGCGTATTCATAATCATCGAGCCTGGTTGAATGTCTAAATCACTTAAGTCGGCAACAGGATTTATTCCCCGATATGAACGTATGGACTGTTCAATACCGAGACTCGACTCGGAAAACAATAATAACCCATTGACATGGGCAACGTATAAATGGCGATTCTTAATCTTAAGATTAAGAATTGAAGTGTTGTGGAACTGATACTCATTCTGGGAAAAACGCCGGGCATATTTATTTTTCAAGCTTTCTTTAACATCTTCACTTCCACTGGTAACCCATACAGGTTGGATCTTTCGATCAGTGCCGGGATACAGGAAAATACTTTTAACCGATAAGGATTGATTGGCAGAGGAATCGATTGTGGAAGCCAGTTGAATGGCAGAAGAAGTCACATCATCCAAAAATGGAATGTACTCTGACTGTAAAACAGATTGTATGGTGGCATCTTGCCCGGGGATAATTATAAAAGAAGTCTCTGTGGATGCCAGTTGTCTCCAGCTGTCATCAGAGGTGTTTGAACAAGCTGAGAATACGATAATAAGGACAACAATTAAGCCAAAATTTTTCAGGTGTGCCATGTAATCTAATTCGCTGATAATAAAATGTTAAAACGATGGTATTTTATAGTTTACTTACAAGGAATAAAAGCGTTCGTCTGCATAAATCAAAGACAAGCGTCAAGGTAATAAATCTCTGAGAATATTTTTTACGCTCTTGTTTCTTCCAACAAGAAATAAGGGATCAGGTTCCGGTGGTGTGTTGAAGTAACTATTGATCTGTTAAAACAATCTTAAAGCTTAAAATTTGGCTTAATGAAAGATGTCATTCATACTAAAATGCATGAATATGTGTTTTAGTCGAATAGATTAAGATATGGATCAACAAATATTTCATTATACTGATTAACTTATAATGATATTCAGCTTTGGTTCGTTACATATGTAACACGGTTCAATATTTATTTATGATCATTTAGTTTGAGTTGTATGGCTATGGCTCAGAAAAATCAGCTGTATTTTTTGAAACTGGTTTTTACAGATTGCTTTCGTACTTTAATTGAAGAACCGTTATTTTTCTATCATAAATAAAATTACTTTTTAATAATTATGCCGGGCCTGAATATATATTTAGGAAGTCTGCTTATTTTTGTTGCTTGTGTTATGGGTGCGCTATCCATGCGGACGGTCGTGCAGGTATTCCGTTTGCGTAATAAACGCTTAAGCTGGCGGGCAGGTACATTAAAAGGATTCCCACTTTTTTCTACTGTTTTTTTGATGATCAGTTTTGTGTTTATCGCGGTGATATGGTTCAACGGCGGCTTTTGGGATTTTATCGCTTCGGGTTTCTATCTGTTTATTTCAGCGAGTTGGTTTGTTACCAGCTACTTTTCATCAAAACGTTACATAACCGATAACGGAATAGTCAAGAATGTTAATGATCCGTCCCAGACGATTGCCTGGCACCAGATCCGTGATTTTGTTGAACAGGATGAGGCACGGGAAATACTTTACACATTTATTTATAACGAAAAGGAGAATGAATACAACATGCAGAGGCTGGAGCTTAAAATACCCCCCAAAAAGTACGATGCATTTAAAAAACTAATTTCACATAAACTTGGTCGCCGGATAAGTTGTTATAGTCATACATCCATCCAAGTTGAAAATTTTGACTAATTCTAAATCAAGTAACTGAAGTATATTTTGTTAGATGAAATAAAAAATTCTGATATTCAGGAAGAGCGCGCAATTCTGGTAGGGGTTTACGGACCCGATACCGCTCGCATTCAGGCTGAAGATTACCTTGAGGAGCTCGAGCTTTTAACTCAGACAGCGGGGGGTATTGTGGTTGATAAGATTTTGCAAAATCGCACCCATCCCGATTCGTCTACTTATGTAGGTGAAGGTAAACTGCGTGAAATTCGTGGCCGTGTGAATTCGGAAAATATCGAAACGATCATCTTTGATGATGATTTATCACCTACTCAAATTCGCAATGTTGAAAAAGAGACGGAGGCGAAAGTATTAGATCGCAGCGGATTGATTCTGGATATTTTTGCATCGCGGGCTCAAACTGCCGCCGCCAAAACCCAGGTGGAGCTTGCCCAGCTGCAATATTTGTTGCCCCGGTTGACCCGCTTCTGGACTCACCTTTCACGTCAACAGGGTGGAATTGGAACACGGGGTCCCGGTGAAACCCAGATTGAGACAGACCGTCGTTTAATTGACAAGCGCATATCAACGCTTAAAGATAAGCTTGAAACGCTTGATAAACAGCGGCAAACCCAGCGTAAAGGTCGCTCGGACATGGTTCGTATTTCTCTTGTGGGTTATACCAATGCGGGTAAATCAACCCTGATGAATGCATTGACCTCCACGGAGGTGTTGGCCGAGAATCGTCTGTTTGCCACGCTCGACTCAACGGTACGCCGCCACTCGATTGACAATTATGATGTGCTGTTGTCTGATACGGTAGGTTTTATCCGTAAGCTCCCGCATAATCTTATCGAAAGTTTTAAGTCAACATTAGACGAAGTGCGCGAAGCCGATATCCTCTTGCACGTGATTGATGCTTCATCGCAGATGTATTCTGAATACATTGAGGTGGTAGAGGAGACACTTGAAGACCTTGATATCACCGACAAAAAGATGCTTAAAGTGTTTAATAAAATTGATAAGCTGGATCCCCGGGAGATAGCAGGTTTGCGCAAGGCGCATCCCAAAGCCGCTTTTATTTCAGCCGAGCGGGGCATCGGGTTGGGTAAGTTGCAGGATGATATTAAAGGGTTGATCGAAGAGAATTATGTAACAAAAACGATGAAGATTCCCGTTGCAAAATATGAGGGTGTTGCTTTTTTACACCGCGTTGCCAATATCCATTCGCAGGAATACGTTAACTCCAGTGTAAAGGTGAGGTTCAGTATCTCGAAAGAAAATTTGTTGCGATTAAATCATATGTTAGATAATGTTGAAGCAGAAGAATCTGTCACTGAATCATAAAAACATCTAAGATGCTTGTTGCAAGAGCCATAAATAACGACGTACGCGTGCTGACGGATGTAGATTCCGTGGCCGAAGCCCTGGAGCAAATGGAGCTGCTTGGAGCGGATTGTCTTCCCGTGGTAAATCAGTCTTCGCGTAAGGTAATCGGTCAAATTAGCAGATCAATTCTGGGTGATATTGATGATAACACCATTTCACTTGGTGATCTTGAACTGGAGGAGCCGTTTAAAATTTTCAATGGCCAGCATCTTTTCCATGCCATCCGCATGATGCTGCAGCACGAGTTGCGTTTTTTGCCCGTTGTCAATGAAAATTGGGAATTTCAGGGGATCATAAAAAAGCAGCAGGTGCTGGAGTCGCTCAGCAAAATGCTTAACCTTACGGAGTACGGTTCGGTTATTACCATTGAATTAAGCCACCGTAATTTTACACTTTCCGAGATTGTTCAGCTTATTGAAGCCGAAGGCGGAAAAATTTTGGGGATTACGGTTGAGACGCCTGATGCAGAGAAAAAATCCTACGAAATTTCCATCAAGCTTAACCTTCAGGATGTAAGCAGGGTGGCATCTGCATTACGCAGATACGGATATACGATTTTAACAGAGTCGGAAAGTGAATCATACAATATAGATCTTGAAACACGCGCTGATGAGCTTATGAAATATATTGATATGTAGGCGGCCAATTGCATTCTTTTACCTTTTTCCCGGGAACAAAAAGATAAAAGTTGATATAATTATTAATACATAATCGGTAACTTTTTCAATATTATTAATGATTCATTTCCGAAGCGTAATTCTCATTTCCTTTATTTTAGCAGCATTTATTAGTGATCCTGTCATTGCCCAGGATATTCAGAAGCCCAACACAACATCCTATAATCAGGGTATCTCTCTTTTTGAGGACGGGCAGTATGCCAAGTCGGCGGATGAATTAGAGATTTTTATCAATGGTCATCCCAACCATGCGCTGGTTGCTTCGGCTGCTTTTTACCGGGCACGGGCACGCAGCAAGGTGAATCCTGCACAGGCGGGAGCGTACTATCAGCAGTTTATTCAGGCCTATCCCAATACCGTATTTGCTCAGAAACTGATTCTTGACCTGGCGAATAATAAAAGGGAGGAAGGTGAATATGATCAGGCGTTGACTTATTATGAACAGGCTTTGCAGCAGAGTATCAACAATAAGCAATCGAGCCGTGTGTATTACTGGATGGCAGAGATCGAGGCTGAACGGGGAAATAATGAACAGGCACGCGAATATTATTTGAAACTGGCGGATGACTATCCAAAATCGGAATGGGCGCCAAAAGCGTTATTTGCACGTGGACGACTTTATTTGAGTGAAAATGAATATGAGGCTTCCTCCGAGGCATTTGAGCTGCTCGAAGAACGTTATCCGAATGACGAGATGACCCGGCAAATTGGCACAGCCCTGGGAGAATCATATTACCAGCAACAGCGGTTTGAAGAAGCTATTGAAGCGTTGAGAGAGGGGCTGCCTTATCTGGAAGGCGACCAGAAAGCGAAAGCGATCTTTCTTATTGCCGAAAGCCATAATGCCCTCAACAATTTTGACGAGGCATCATCCAATTATTTGCAGTATATCAACCTGACGAAAGGGACCGACAAAGAACGGACGGCTCACTACGGATTGGGTTGGGTGTATCATAAACAGGAGGTTTATCACTGGGCAGCCGATGAATTCGAAAAAGCGGCTGCCGGACAGGATACGCTGGCCCGAAAGGCATTATACTATAAGGCGGTGAATGAAAAACTTGGCGGCCGATACGCTAATTCTATCCGTACGTTCCGTGAGTTTGGCAATCGCTACTCCGGAGGGCTGTGGTTTGAAGAAGGCTATTATGAGTGGGCGATTACTGCTTATGAAATGGGTAATTACGGCGAAGCAATTGAAGCCCTTCTTGTGTTGGTTCGTTCCGATGAAAAGTTAAAGTGGGAAGGCAAAGTTTATACGCTATTGGGCCAGGCTTATTTCGCAAACAAGGAGTATACACGTGCGTTACAGGCGTTTAACGCGGCCGAAAATTTGACTGATATTGATCCCGCCGTAAAGCGTGAGGCCCGTTTCCAAAAGGCCTGGGTGCAGTATCGCAACCAGGCATATGAGCCCGCGCAAAAGATTTTTGAGCAAATTCATGAAGAAGCACCCGATACCGACGTTGGCCAGCAGGCGCTTTTCTGGAATGCCGATTCTTATTACAATATGCAGCAATACGGCCCGGCCAGCCGGGAATTCAGGCGATTTATTCAAAATTATCCCGATAGTAAACTGATTGGTGCAGCCCGATACTCACTGGGATGGAGCTATTTTAAGATGGGTGATTATTCCAGCGCCATTCAGCCGTTCAGGGATTTTCTGAATAACTATAACCCGCCCGATATTGCGCTCTTCCCGTACGATACCGATACACGGCTGCGGCTGGGTGATTCATACTATGCGATGTCCGATTACGATCAGGCAATACAAGTGTACCAGCAGTCGGTTAATGACGATCCCGGCGGCGATTACGCCCTGTTCCAGATTGCTAACAGTTATTATCGGTCGGAACGCACATACGAAGCCGTTCGGACCTTTCGCCGATTTTTGCAAACATTTCCCAATAGCCGACTTCGTGAACAGGCACAGTATAATATCGCTTATATTTACTTGAACGCGGAAAATTACGAGCAGGCTATTGTTGAATTTCAAACGGCTATCAACAATTACCCGGGCACCCGCTGGGCCGCCCGATCGCAGTATAATATTGGTGATGCTTATTACAACGCCGGGGAATATCAGAAAGCGATTGCAGCGTATCGCAAGGTAATGGAGCAGTACCCGAACAGTGATTACGTGGTGGAAGCCGCGAATGGCATTGATTATTCTCGTAAGGCAGCACAAACGGGTAATCCCGCCGACAAAGATACAGCATCAACCCAGTCGGCAGTTGACGAGTTTATTGAGAACAATCCCCAGAGTGCGACGAATGATCAACTCAGGTACCGGCAGGCCGAAAGCCTGGTGCAGTCGGGCGACTACCTGAAAGCGATTGAAGAACTGGAGCAGTATATTCGCGTAAGTAACAATCAGGAATTGTTGCCCGATGCCTATATTAATTTGGCAACTTCATATGAACAAACCAGCCGTTCTGCGAAAGCTGCAGAAGCCTATAAGACGGTTTTAAAAGAATATCCGGATTCAGATGAAGCTGCCTCCGCTTTGACCGAGCTTGGCCGTTTAGAGGCTGCCCAGGGCAATCATCAGGCAGCATACGATTACTATAATCAATTGCTGGACAAAGGTGGTACCGCCCGTTTGGAGGCTTATGTAGGTATGGGTAGTGCGCAGCTTGCCATGGGCAATACGCAAGCCGCAAAAGAGCAGTATCAATCGGCATTGCAGATTAACAGTTCATTTGATGCCGCCAAAGTTGGATTGGCAAAAACGGCCATTAAGCAGGGAAGCTACGCAGAGGCTGAAGAGCAATTATCTCCCGTGGCTGAAGCGAATAC
>JAFGWN010000038.1 GCA_016937115.1 Balneolaceae bacterium
TGGCCGGCTGTAGCAGTAGCTGACGGCTGGGTATTGATGGCAATGGAGCTCGGCGACGCGGCCCTAACTGTTATGGTGCCTGATGCCGTTGACGCTAACCCACTTTTTGTAGCTTGTATATTTCCGGTACCGGTATCGGTAGAGGAAAAAGTAGCGCTTTTGTTGTCTCCGGCCGGAGTAACATCTGCTGCTGTGACTCCTTCAGTAGCATTGATGATCGTCCAGCTATCGGCCGCAATATTTTGCAGGAAATTATTATTTTGATCGCGGGAAATGGAATAGACAGTCAGAGAACTTCCAGCTGTGAGGTTTTGATCAGGAACGACAGTGCCAGAACCGTTAGCCTGGGTTTCAACCCGTATTTTACTTGGTGAGCCGGCAACCATGGTGATATCACCATAATTGGTAGTTCCGGAGGGGAGACTGGAACCCGTATTCTGAATAAAACCGGTATTGGGGAGTGTGCCCTTTGTGGGGCGTATCCTAAATCCACTGAACGTTGCACGGCCCGGGCGGCGGGGCCCTGAATCACTTGAAGAAGTTACTTCAAAGCGTATTTGGGAGCTTGTCCGGCTTACAAATACTATTTCTAAATGGGTGTTACCGTTACTTCCCGGAGCGAGGGTTACATTAACTGACGGATTTATGCCCCCGGTATCCCATTCATACCCGTTTGGTGCCTTGAAATCAATAAACCCTTCTGAAACCTGACCGGCTGAACTTTCCGTAATTACAGGTCCCGACAGACTGGTATAGGTACCGCTGTTAAAATTATCTGCAGAGATAGCACCTCCTCCGGTAGCTTTATCTATTTGTTGGGCATATCCCCACTGGACAACCAACAAAAAAACTGTGGTGCAGGTAAAGAACAGGAGAATTTTTTTTAGCCAGTAGCTTTTAGCCATTTATTGCAGTAACCCTATATTTTTTAAGAAAATACGTATTGTATTGCAAAAGCTGCATTAGAATATTCTATATTAAAAAAACAGAAGGATTGGAAAGATAACAACACATTGTACTTAATACGAACTAAGTAATTTTATAGATTTAGTGATCATCAGCTCTATAAAATTATTAAACTGCGGTTAAAAGATGAAAGCATTGATATTGGGCGCAACGGGACAATTAGGCAGGGAATGGCAGGCTTTTTTGGCCGATTTTGAAACAGATGAATTTGTTGTGGTACCCTATACATCTAATCAACTCGACATCACCGATTTTGAAAATGTAGAAAAGGAACTATTCGAACAGCAGCCCGATGTAATTGTTAACTGTGCGGCGTATACCAAAGTAGATAAAGCTGAAGAAGACAGAGAGAAAGCACTGTTGGTTAATGCCAAAGCAGTTAAGAATTTAGCCGATAGGTGCAAAAAATTAAATATAAAGCTTGTCCATTTTTCTACTGATTACATTTTCGCAGGTGATAAAGAAGACCGCCGGCAGTTTCCGGAAGGGTACCCCGAAAATCATAATGCCGATCCGGTAAATTGGTACGGACAAACAAAATGGGAGGGAGAGAAAGCGATCAGAAATTCAGGTTGTGCTCATCTTATCATGCGTGTTTCCTGGCTTTGTGGGGCGTATGGAAATAATTTTGTAACAGCAATGCTTCAGTTGGCCGGAGAGTACGATCAGCTTGATATCGTAAGCGATCAATGGGGAAGCCCTACATTTACCGATACCCTGGTACGCAGTACGTTTAAACTTATTGAAGAAGAGCAAGAAGGTACGTATCATCTCACAACCGAGGGAATTATAAGCTGGGCTGATTTTGCGGAGAAGATTTTTGCCATGGCAGATAAGCAAGTTTCAGTAAATAAGATTCCCTCGAGTGAATATCCTACGGCAGCAACACGCCCCTGTTTTTCGAAACTCAACACAGACAAAGTTAAAAATATCAGCGGTATTGAAGTTGAAGAGTGGCAGCAGGGATTGCGCCGCCTGCTAAAGCAATTAAATAAAAAGTAATTCTACAGATGGAATATACTCCTACAGAAATTGAAGATGTTTTAGTTATCAAACCGAGTGTTTTTACTGATGAAAGAGGGTTCTTTTTTGAAAGTTTTCGGGAGAATCGCTTAAAAGAACAGGGGATAAATGCCCGGTTTGTTCAGGATAATATCTCATTTTCGGCAAAGAACACGTTGCGTGGTTTGCACTATCAGATTGAAAATCCTCAAGACAAGTTAATTATGGTCTTGCAGGGTGAAATTCTTGATGTTGCAGTTGATTTACGAAAAAACTCTCCTACATTTGGTCACCATGTGAGTCGTGTACTTTCGGAAGAAAACAAACATCAGCTTTTGGTGCCCCAAGGTTTTGCCCACGGGTTCCTGGTTTATTCCAAACATGCGCTTGTACACTATAAGTGCAGCGACTACTACAATCCCGATGGTGAACGCGGGCTGCAGTGGGATGACCCTTCCCTGGGAATTGACTGGGGCGTGAATGATCCTATACTTTCCGAGAAAGACCAAAAAAATCTTCCGCTCAATCAAATTCCGGACCAAGATCTGTTTGATTAATTCTGGTTTGGTATTGTTCAGGGTACAACCTTTTCACAACAGTTGGAATAGCTGCGCGGGCGTTAGATTCCCGAAGCAGGATCAGTATAAAAGCTGCTTGGCTGGTTGATGTTCTTCATCCCACGATTTAAAGATGACTTCAGTGTGAAATTCTCCCTTTTCACCCATGGGATCAATTCCTTCGGGGAGTTGTTGGACAAAATGCTGATTATATGTTTCTCCAACCCTGATCAACTTTCTGTATTGGTCTTTCACTGCACTGATACGTACTTCAACCGGTTTTAAAAGAAGTGTCGGTAACAGATCATGGATACTTTTCTCCCAGATAGGAAACCGGCAGTCATATCCTAAATTATTAAATTGTTTTTCTCTCCAGCTGCGAATATCCTGCAGATACCAATCTCCAAACAGTAAATGGTCAATGGATTCCGGTTGATTTTTAAGTGTCTGGCCGACTTTCTTAAGGTATATATCATTGGGGGAATCAGGAGGGAGGGGAACGAGTATTATATCCAGATCAACTGCTTCGGCTTGCTTTTTGATATTTTCGATAGGGATATTTTGATGCGGCACCCGATTGGATTCTTTATCAAAAGTAGTAAGTAACGTTACGGTTTGGCCGGGATGTTGCTGACGGTGAAATTCCAGTGCCAGATAAGCGTCCTTTCCACCGCTCCAAAATAGAATATCCATAAAGTAATGTGTAGATGAGGAGATTAAAATTAAGCAGACAGAATCATAAAATAAGATCCTGAATTCTGTCTCTTGAATTCCTATATTCTTACGTTGATAATTTGAATATAAAGATTTTACCGTAATGAGTGATACCCAGTACTGGCTGATGAAATCGGAACCCGATGTTTTTGATATTGATGATTTAAAAGCGGTTGATCAGGAACCGTGGGATAGTATCCGCAACTACGAGGCCCGCAATTTTATGCGGGATGACATGAAGGTGGGAGATAAAGTGCTTTTTTATTATTCTAACGTGCGGCCGCCAAGAATTGTAGGAACTATGGAAGTTGCCAGCGAACCCTATCCCGATCCTACGCAATTTGATCCTGAATCCGATTATTTTGATGAAAAGAGCAGCGAAGAAGATCCTACCTGGCAGCTGGTTGATGTGAAGTTTGTTCAAAAGTTTGATAACCCGGTGACCCGCAATGCCATTAAAGAAGAAGCGTCGCTGCAGGATATGGTACTGCTTAACCGCTTTCGGCTCTCTATCACACCGGTAACCGAACAGGAATGGAAAAAGATCCACGAAATGGCCGGCGCAGAGCTTAAGTAATAAAACTAAAACACTATCAAAGCATTTGCTAAGAACAGCATTATACGATGAGTAATTCTGTAAATGAAGTATATTTACGGACCAAAGGCGTTTTACCGGTCCAGAAGTTAAAAATCCTGAAAGAAGCGGGTATTATTACTGCCCAAAAGGGATATCCTATTGAGGATAACCAGTTTCAGCCCAACTCCATTGATCTCCGGCTGGGGGAGAAGGCCTACCGGGTACGCAGCAGCTTTCTGCCCGAAGAAGAGTCGGTGCAGCAAAAGCTGGATAAGCTTCAGCAGTACGAGTTTTCTATTACCAATGGTGCCGTACTGGAAACCAATTGTGTATATATCATTCCACTGCTCGAGGGACTGAACCTGCCCAACCAGATATCGCCGCAGCGGCCGCTGGGCAGTAATGGGAACGGGAAAATACACGTTATTTCTGAAGAGCACCTGTCAGCGAAAGCGAATCCAAAGAGTACAACGGGACGGCTTGATATTTTTACCCGCGTGATAACAGATTACTCTCATCGATTTGAAGAAATACGCCCCGGCTACAAGGGGAAACTGTATCTCGAGGTAGTTCCGAAATCATTTCCTATAAAAGTACGAACAGGTCAGCGGCTCAACCAGTTGCGCATTCGTCATGGATATACGGTATTATCCGACCAGGATATTCTGCGATTGCACGATTCAGATCCTTTGCTGTTTAATGGAGATGGTTCGCATCTTCCGCTCGATAAAGTGAAAGTGCAGAATGGATTATTTATGAGCGTGAACCTACAGGATGAAGATGGCAAACTGGTTGGTTACAAAGCCAAAAAACACCGGGATTTGATTGATCTGGAAAATATCAACCACTATAAAATTGAAGATTTTTGGGAGCCTATTTATGCACGGCGCGATGATCACCTGATTCTTGAACCCGAAGCATTTTATATTTTTGCCTCTAAAGAACGATGTCGCATCCCAAACCACCTGGCAGCGGAAATGATCGCCTATGATACCGGCTCGGGTGAACTCCGAACACATTACGCGGGTTTTTTTGACAGCGGTTTTGGGGGCAGTGTAACCGACAAAGGCGCGCGGGCTGTGCTGGAGGTCCGCTCACACGATGTGCCGTTCCTCATTGAAGACGGGCAAACCTTTTGCAGCATGAAATTTGAACCCAATACTGAAGTACCGGACTTTACCTACGGGGATGATATCAAAAGCAACTATCAGGGGCAGGGCCTGAAGCTGGGCAAACATTTTAAACAGGATTAGCATGGGGCGGGTGACGAAATGTGTATGTCACGATCGCAGTTTTGAAGAGATCAAGGAATTTGCCCGGGAAAATCGGCTTGATTCGGTTGAAGAGCTGCAAGCCCGTCAAATATGCAGTTGTGGATGCCAGATGTGTGCTCCTTACGTGGAGCTGATGCTGGAAACCGGCGAAACGTCTTTTGAACCGCGAGCACCCTACAAGCGCAAATGAACGTACGAATTCCATGAACATTTTTTATGCTCCGCCTGAAAAGGTGACTGAAGACATAATAGAACTAACTGGCCAGGAGGCTGTTCATGCATCAAAAGCATTGCGGTACCGACCGGGAGATTCTATTACCGTGGTTGATGGAAAGGGAGGATGGTATGAAGGAGAGGTTGGGTTGATTACTTCCGATCGTGTACAAGTTACCGTACAAAACGTTAAAAGAAACCAACCGCTGCAGCCATCGTTGATATTAGCAATGGGGATCATCAAAAAGAGAGACCGGCTGGAGTTTGCAGTCGAAAAAGCCGTGGAGTTGGGAGTGAAAGAGATGGTATTATTTCGCGGCGAACATTCAGTAAAGCAAAATATCAGAGCTGACCGGCTGGAGTCGATTATACTTTCGGCGATGAAACAGAGCCTGCAAAGCTGGCTACCCAAGCTACGTGTATATAATTCGCTGCAGCAGGCAACCGAAACCTTTGCAAATTATAATATTCTGGTAGCTCACCAAGAGGGAAGCAATATACGAGACCTGGATCTTTTCAGCCGCACGAAATCAGAAGATTATTTAATGGTTGTAGGCCCCGAGGGTGGGTTTTCGGATAGTGAGACAGATTATTTAAGAAAAAAGGAAGCAGAATTTATTTCATTCAATTCCAATCGTTTGCGCGCAGAAACAGCGGTGGTTAGTTTTTTGAGTGTGTTTCGTGCCCAATAAAAAAGCCCCGAAATTAACCGGGACTTTTCTAAATAAAGTATTGGTGTTGCTCTACAAAATTACTGCTTTATTGTAGGCGGAGAATGGTTGGCAGCATATTCTTCAAGGGCCTGAACTTCATTCCACATATTCATCGATTTCTTTAGCGTATTGTCAAAAACATCATTGAAAACAGGGTAATATTTCTTCCATCCCCAAACCTGTCCGGCCAGCTCTGCTTTTAATATACCCCCGACCATCCATTCTACTTCTTCGTAATGACCCGGTGGAACAAAAAGTGTATCAGATTTAAAATCCGGTTTAGAAACTTCATTAGTGATGGAAAAATTGTGGTCTTCTAACATGGAAAGAGCCTTATCAAAATCTTGCTCATTCCATTGAAACTGCTCTCGAAAGCCTTGGTAGTCATTCTCCCAATTTGAACGAAAGCCATTGCCGTTTGTATCAAGGTAGTCTCTTACAAAATTTCGCACGATGCTCTTCTGCCGCATAAAATTGATGACAGATGCGTTCTGTGAAGTATCCTGTTCTACAATGTGGTCCGGAACGATGCCTCCGCCGCCGTAGACCGTACGTCCGGCGTCCGTGGTGAACTTTAATGAATCGGGGACGTGCGATATATATTCTTTTACATCGGTCTTGGCATCATCGTCGCGTTTTAAAATTTCATAAGCGTACTCTTCGCTCCCGGATTTAGAATAAGGCTTTTGAATCAGCCGCCCTGATGGAGTATAATAACGAGAAATTGTAACACGAACATTACTGGAATCAACGAGCCCATACTGCTGTTGCACCAATCCTTTCCCGAACGTACGGCGGCCCACGATGAGTCCACGGTCATGATCCTGCAGCGCACCACTCACAATTTCACTGGCTGAAGCCGATCCTTCGTTGACCAGCGTAATAATAGGCATGTTTTTAAATTCACCGTCTTTCCTTGAATAGTAGGTATCGGTAAAACGCAGGTGCCGGCTTTTGGTAGAAAGAAGTTTGGTTCCTTTTGGGAAGAACTCCTCAGCAATGGCAATAGCCTGGCCAAGGTATCCGCCCGGGTTTCCCCGTAAATCCAGTATGATGCGCTCCATGCCTTTTTCTTCAAGTCCTTCCATGGCATCCATAAATTCCTGATGCGTTGTGGCTGCAAAGCGGTTAATTTTTACGTAGCCCGTTTTTTGATCCAGCATGTAGCTGGTATCTACGGTGTAAAGCGGAATATCGTCCCGAACAATCGTGAAGTCGAGGTGCTCTTCAACCATAGGTCGCTTGATAGTTACATCCACTTTGGTTCCCTTGGGACCGCGGAGAGCATTACGTACATCGTCATTGTCAAAACCTACCGCACTGCTGTCACCGATACCGATGATGCGGTCGCCGGACTGGATGCCAAGTTTATCGCTCGGCCCGCCGGCAATAGGCGAAATTACTGTGATAGTATCTTCAATAACCTGGAACTGGATACCTACGCCCTGAAATTTACCCTCAAAATTTTCTTCAATGGCTTCGCTTGCTTTGGGCATGATGTACATAGAGTGGGGATCAAGTATATCAAACATACCACGAATCGCATCTTCGGTGCGTTTGGTCATGTCTTCATTGGGGTATTGCTTCGACATGAAGGAGTATGCTGTTTCAAATTTTTTGATAGAGTTTCGGAGACCATCGATTTTCACATTAGAAAATGTAGTATCAAGCGGCGTGTTTTCAAGGTCTGCCGTGCTATCTTCCATGTTTGATACAAGCCCTTTTATACTGTTTTTGTAAAGGGAACTCAAACTAACGTCTCTAACGTAGTTATCCAGGATGTAGCGCTGTACCTGAACGTATTTCTGGAGGTTCTTTTGACGCTCGTTCTCTGGTTTTACAACGGGGTCAACTCCTGCAAACCAGAAGGAAGAAAGAACAATAAGGATAGCAATGTTTGGGGCAAGGAATTTTTTAAAATTCATGGGCGTGGATCCAGTTTAGTTTTATCTATAATAACGATGATGATTTATTTAATGCAATACTTAATTTCGCTTTTACGTTTTTTCAACGATTTAACGAAGCCAAACATTGTAAATAATTTTAAAGTATGTAGTGGCTTAGGTCTTTATCTTTAACCAAATCATTAAGCTGTTTATTGACATACTCTTTGTCGATTGTAATCATCCCTGTGGTGATATCGTCGGGAACAGCAAACAGCAGCTCGTCCAGCAGAGATGAGAGAATGGTATGCAGCCGTCTGGCGCCAATATTTTCTACGGCTTGATTTACCTGGGCGGCAATAGCAGCAATCTCTTTGATAGCTTCATCAGTGAATTCAATTTCAACACCTTCGGACTGAAGCATAGCTTTATACTGCTTGGTAAGTGCATTTTTAGGTTTCGTTAAAATGTCAAAAAAGTCACTTTCAGTAAGCGAATTCAGTTCTACACGGATCGGCATACGTCCCTGTAACTCGGGAATAAGATCCGACGGTTTGGACACATGAAACGCTCCCGAACCGATAAACAGGATGTGATCTGTCTTGACCATACCATGCTTGGTCTTAACTGTGCTGCCTTCAATAATCGGCAGCATATCGCGCTGCACACCCTGGCGGCTTACATCAGCATTACCCCCACCTTTTCCATTACTGCTGTCAGAAGCTACTTTGTCAATCTCGTCAATAAATACGATACCCTGTTTCTGTACGCGTTCAAGTGCTTCTTCAACGGCTGCATCATGATCAATCAGCTTTTCGGATTCCTGATCCAACAAAATTTCACGGGCTTCGCTAATCGGTACATGGCGCTTGGTTTTGTTTTTTCCCGACATATTACCCAGCATATCCTGCAGGTTTACGCCCATCTCTTCCATGCCGCCCTGCGGGCCAAAGATTTGCATCATCGGCGCCTTATTGGATTGCACTTCGATCTCAATTTCGCGGTCTTCCAGCTCTCCGTTGCGCAGCTTTTCCCGAAATTTTTCGCGGGTGCGCTTGTTCAGCTCCTGGTCGCTGGCTGTATCGGGATCAAAGTTATCATCCGATTTAAAACCGGCGTTGTTGTTCTTGGCCGTATCCTGTACAGGAGGGATGAGAATGTCGAGAATACGTTTCTCAACAATCTTTTTAGCTTTCTCTTTCACGCGATCCTGCATCTCTGTTTTCACCATGTTGATGGAGATATCAGTGAGGTCGCGGATCATCGATTCTACATCGCGCCCAACATAACCAACTTCGGTAAATTTGGAGGCTTCTACCTTGATGAAAGGGGCTTCGGCAAGTTTAGCCAGCCGTCGTGATATTTCAGTTTTTCCTACGCCGGTAGGGCCGATAAGTAAAATGTTATTTGGTAAAATTTCATCCCGAATTTCTTCATCGGCATTCATACGCCGCCAACGGTTACGCAGGGCAATCGCTACGGATCGTTTGGCTTCATCCTGCCCAATAATATATTTGTTGAGCTCGGCGACAATTTGCCGGGGGGTTAAGTTTTGTTGTTTAATAACTTTCTTCATAGTGTTACTCGTCTTCAATTTCTAAAATACTCAAATTATGATTCGTATAGATGCAAATATCAGCTGCAATGTGCAGTGACTTTTCAATAATTTCTTTGGCTGAAAGCTCAGGGGCATCTTCTTTAAGTGCCCGAGCAGCCGCCAGTGCATAGGACCCGCCGCTGCCAATGGCAATAATTTGATCATCAGGCTCAATAACATCACCCTGGCCAGATATTAACAACGCCTGGTCTTTATTCATGACCACAAGCAAGGCTTCCAGCTTGCGCAGGAACTTGTCTTTACGCCATTCTTTGGCCATTTCAACGGCGGCGCGTTCTAAACTTCCATTATACTGTTGAAGTTTCTCCTCGTACTTTTCAAAAAGGGTGAAAGCATCGGCTGTAGACCCGGCAAAACCGGCTACAATTTTTCCTTCGTGCAGGCGTCGCACTTTGGTTACCGTGGATTTCATAACGGTTTTGTCCATTGTAGCCTGTCCGTCGCCGCCGATAGCCGCTTGGCCATTATGGATCACACCTACAACAGTAGTTGCTTTTAATTTGGGAATACTCATAAAAAACGTTCGTGATTATAATATTTTCAATTAATGCAATAAGAACTCTCAAAAAGAGTGATCAATTCTTGTAGTATTTCGACTTTCCTTTTTGGTTCCCATTTGGGGAAGGACGGGGCTTGCGGGTATCTTTTCCATCTTTGGAATAGTAATCAAGATTGCCCGAAGTATTTCTGTGGGTATGCGCGTCCTGGGTTTCACCCGTTTCATCTTTGATAAGTTCATCAATGTCCTGGTTACGCATCACCGCATCGGTGATTTCGATGTCGGAGCCGGTGAGGGTTGCTTTATATTCGTTTAGTGATACTGTTTCATCGGCTACAAACGTAATTTTGACGAAGTACTGCAGCATCCATTTTCGTTTGATGCTCATAAATCCTTTTTCCAGATGCGATTTTAAATAGGGGTTGATGTAAATGTCAACCGCGCGATAATCCGTGGTATGCTTGAATTTGCTTAACCAGGCATCCAGATCGGCTATGATGGTATTTTGGGTGACTACGCTACCGGAGCCGCCGCAGGTAGGGCACACTTTGGAAACCGAGTTGACGACACTTGGACGAATACGCTGGCGGGTGATCTGAACCAGCCCGAAATCGCTCATCCCAATGACGTTGGTTTTTGCGGGATCTTTTTTGAATTCTTTCTTCAGTTCGTCGTAAATTTTCTTTCTGTTTTTGTCGTCCCGCTGGTCGATGAAGTCAACGACAATGATACCGCCGATGTCGCGCAGTCGCAGCTGCTTAGCTACTTCACGGGCAGCTTCGAGATTTGTTTTCAGTGAATTGTCTTCTTGCTTTTCTTTGGCGGCATAGGGACCAGAATTTACATCCACCACGTACATGGCTTCGGTCTGCTCAAAAATGAGATATCCGCCGGACGGCATGCGTACCCGCGGGCTAAAAATGGAGTCGACGTCTTTGGCTACCTTCATGTAGTCAAAAATGTGCTCGCTGCCTTTGTGTAGCTGCACATTGGGCAACATCTGCGGGGCAATCTGCCCGACGTACGATTTAATACTTTTGTACATTTCGGGGTCATCAATCAGCACGCGGTCGTACTGCTTGGCAAACAGGTCGCGAATCAGGCTTTCGGTCATTCCCAGATCTTTGTGCAGCAAAGAGGGGGGCTTTGCGGTCTCAAGACGTTTTAGAATCTTTTCCCAGTTCTTAAGCACATCGCGCATATCATCTTCGATGGCCTGCTTATCCTGGTCTTGTGCTACCGTGCGGATAATCACGCCAAAACCATCCGGCAGCATGGAACCGACGGTACTCTTGAGCCGGCGCCGTTCTTTGTAATTGCTGATCTTCTTGGAAACGGCAATATATTCACCCATGGGAATGAGCACCAGAAAGCGTCCGGCAATGGTGATATCGGTAGAAATACGCGGGCCTTTGGAACCGATCGGTTCTTTTACGATCTGCACCAGCAGCTTTTGTCCCGAGCGGAGCATCTTTCCCGCAAGAATCTGCTTCTTGTAATTCGGAAGGTTATCGAAGTTGCTCTTGGAAATCTCATCGCGCACGCTTTTGTGAATGGCATCGCGCCCGTTGAGCATTTGGATATACTCTTTCAGATGATCGCCGGCATCCGAAAAGTGCAGAAAAGCATCTTTCGGTGTGCCCATATCGATGAAAGCAGCACGGATACCGCTCATCACCTTGTGGACATTCGCTACATATATGTTGCCAACCGTACGTTCATTTTCCTCAGATTCTATAAAGAGTTGGGCCAGCTCGCCGTTTTCCAGCAGAGCTATACGGGTCTGGTTGCCCGAAGCATGGATAATAATTTGATTTTTCATCGAAAAAAGTCGGTTTCATGCTGCTGCTGGCCTCCGGAATGCTACATAGCGAAGAATATAGGTTAGGGTCGTTCATTGAAAAAAAAGTTGTTAGATTCTTTCCAGTAAGAGGAGGTTCAGCAACCGCTACATTAAAATTCTTATTAAGCGTAAAATATCTGTATACCAATTGAGCATATTCAGAGGAGGTTGAATGCTGTAAACATTGTTTGCCAAGGTCTTTTACGGAATGGATAAATCCCGATAAAAAACCTTCAAGTTGAATCAAAAAGTGTGTCAAGTACATTAAAATAGGTTTTTGTGTGCTTTGCCACGTTTTATATCAAGCACAAATGAGTTTCATAAACCCAGATCCTTCTCTGAATACCATACAAATTTCCAATCATTAATATACGAGTAGATAAGTATTAATGTAAATGGATTTTTTAACGTTCGTATTTCGGAAAGAAAGGAAAAAATTAAGTGTCTTGGACAAAGCTGTATCAAGTGTCCACGCTTATCACAACAAAATATTAACAAAAAATGCTATATAAACATGCTGCCAGGGAGTTGTACTCCCGAAGCAATCAAATTTGTTCGGTGGTGCAACCACCTCACAGCAAGTGGTGGCTACTCAATGACAAATTCCTTAGTGAAAACGGTGATGTCTTTATCTCTACTTCCGGAGCGCAGACCATCATTACGATGAACTATTTCTACGGTGAATTTTTTATTTGAAAGGTTACTGATATACGCATTATACAGATACCCTTTAGGTTCATTGAGAACAAAATCAATGTGTTTAGGCATTCGAATGCGTATTTTAATGGTATTATCTTCTTGCTCAATTACACCTTCCGGGGCAAAATCACTGGAAGCCAGATAATATCCATTGATAATTATTTGATTGTTATGGACTTTAGAAGTGAATTCGGGAAAATTGTAATCGCTTGGCGGCTCTTTGGTCTCGATGGGAATAAAAACAAGAGTATCACCGTTAAAGGTGGTCGTTTGATTTTGGGCCTGTGCAGTCTTGAGTACTAACTCAGGGCCATCCTTTTCTTTGTTCAGGAAATCACTGCAACTTGCAGCACTGATAGCAATAACAAATGCAACGGTGAGAAGCTTTATTAGTAAACGCATAATGGTAGTCTTTGTTTATTATTAAATTTATTTAACAATCAAATCCTCCTCCACAATCCCCTGAACTCACAATAACCGACAACATTGCAGTATCTTGTTCTGTACCGGAGGTGACCGTCACACGCAGGCTAACATTTTTAATAGTCTTGTTAATATTTATAACTAAATCAAGGAAAAATATTTAGGCAAGATTAACAATTAATATTTGGTTTCTATCAGTTGTACACCTTTAGGGATAAAGATGACTATTAATTTTTTCAAAGCTATATGCTGCAGGGGAGTTTACTCCCAAAGCAATAATATTTGTTCGGTGGTATAACCACCTCACAGCAAAGGATTTCTCAAAGCGAAAAGAAAAATAGGTTACGCCTCTTGATCGGCTCGTTGAATATTGGCGCCCACGGCGGTGAGCTTTTGTTCCAGATCTTCATAGCCGCGATCGAGGTGATAGATACGCAGAACGTCGGTGGTGCCTCGGGCAACCATCGCTGCCAGCACCAGGCTTACGCTGGCCCGCAGGTCGGTACTCATTACGGAAGCGCCTTTCAGATCTACCGGACCGTCAATAGTGGCTTTATTTTTTTCTACATCGATATCTGCCCCGAGACGAATCAGTTCGGGCACATAGCTGAACCGGTCGCCATAAATGGTATCGGTTACAGTTGATTTTCCGGCAGCCTGGGTCATCATAGTGCACCACTGGGCCTGCAAGTCGGTGGGAAAGCCGGGATAGATAGCTGTTTTTATAGAGGTCGGTTTAATTTTACCGGGGGCTTTGATGTGAATTTCATCGCCCTTAATTGTGCATTTAATTCCGGCTTTTTTGATGTAGTCCGGGAAAACGCCCAGATCATCAGGATCGGTTCCGGTGAGGGTTACGTCCGAGCCGGGATACATGGCCGCGGCAATCATAAAGGTGCCGGTTTCGATGCGGTCGGGTGCATTGCGAACAGTGATGCCCTCAAGGCTATCCACACCGCGAACGGTAAGCGTATCGGTGCCGATGCCTTCAATATGGGCGCCCATCTTTTCCAGGGTTTTGCAAAGGAGAACCACATCAGGTTCTTTGGCTGCATTTTTGATGGTAAATTCCTTCGCCTTCAATACAGAAGCCAACAGCAAATTGATGGTGGCGCCAACGCTGCTGGGCTCAAGCGTGAACTCGGTTTCTTTAAATTTCTGCGGCGCTTTGGCATACACATAGCCTTGCTCAAGTTTAATGTCGATACCCATCGCCCGCATACCGTTCAGGTGCAGATCCACCGGCCGCGGTCCCCACGCGCAGCCGCCGGGCAGTGATACTTTGGCTTCACCATATTTGCCTACGAGTGCGCCCAGCATGTAAAACGAAGCCCGCATTTTTCGAACCAGATCATACGGGGCTTCGAGGTGACCAATATTTTTTGGATCTATTCGCAGCGTTCCTTCCTGCTCGTCGAATGCCACATGGGCGCCCGTTACCCGTATCACATTATTAAATGTGTAAATATCTTTCAGTTTGGGCACATTGGTGATGGTCGTGGGACTATCACCCAAAATCGCCGCCGCCATGAGGGGCAGGGCTGCATTTTTTGATCCACTGATTGGAATGGTGCCGTTGAGGGGGGTGGGACCTTCAATAATAAATTTATCCACTTGCTTCTATTTCTAAGATTAATGCGTTTTTTTCTAATGAGTCGTTTGTTGCGGCGGTGATGGATGTAATCACACCGGATACCGGGGCTTTAAGTTCGTTTTCCATCTTCATAGCTTCGAGAATGGCAACCGGGTCGCCGAGTTCTACTTCGTCGCCTTCTTCAACCATAATTTCGAGAATTTTACCGGGCATGGGTGCTTTAAGCTGTCCTTCGCCGATATCGGCCGCGGTTTTAAAGCCCATCTCATCCATTAGTAAATCCTGCTCATCACGGACATCAACACTGCACCA
>JAFGWN010000039.1 GCA_016937115.1 Balneolaceae bacterium
AGAAAGGGATTGTGTGAAGATCTCTACGATATAATCATGGAGCACGAAATCCGTGCCCCGGAATCGGGCGCATTCGACTGGACCGATGTACGCCAGTTCAACCTGATGTTCAAAACGCAATTCGGGGCAACGTCATCGGGCAGTGATGATGACGCCATATATTTGCGACCGGAAACAGCCCAGGGTATTTTTGTGAACTTTAAAAATGTGATGGACACGTCACGCCAACAGATTCCATTTGGTATTGCGCAGGTGGGAAAGGCCTTCCGGAATGAGGTGGTTGCGCGCCAGTTTGTGTTTCGCATGCGCGAATTTGAGCAGATGGAGATGCAGTATTTTGTAGAACCCGGCACCGACGGAGAAGCCTATGAGCAGTGGCACGAAGAGCGCATGCAGTGGCATAAAGAGCTGGGTATTCGCTCGTCCAAGTTGCGATCAGAAAAGCATCCCGAGGATAAACTGGCGCATTATGCTGAAGCAGCGGCCGACATTCAGTACGAGTTTCCCATCGGCTGGCAGGAAGTAGAAGGCATTCACAATCGTACCGATTTTGATTTAACCCAGCACATGGAGCACTCTGGAAAGAAGCTCGAGTTCTACGATCAACAGCAGCAAAAGCGGTACACACCGTTTGTAATTGAAACCTCCATTGGGCTCGACCGCGCCGTGCTGATGGTGCTTTGCGATGCCTACCGCGAAGAGGAAGTGGACGGAGACACGCGCACGGTATTGAAGATCAACCCGAAACTGGCGCCGACTAAAATCGGTATTTTCCCGCTCATCAAAAAAGACAAGCTGCAGGATCTGGCCCATAAGATTGAAGAAGACCTGCGTGATGATTATAACGTGCTGTATGATGAGTCAGGTTCAATTGGAAAACGGTATCGTCGGCAGGATGAAGCGGGCACGCCGTTTTGCATTACCGTGGATTTTGACGGCGTGGAATCGGAAGGAGAAGATACAGTAACCATTCGCTACCGCGATGATATGACACAGGATCGCGTACCGGTAAGCAAGCTGCGCAGCGTTATAGAAGAGAAAATGACAAGCTGGCAGCCCGAAGTGCAGGTATAGAGGAACATAACGTTAAGGCTGATGTTCTAAATAGTACGCTAAAAGCTTAACGAACATATAAAGTTATGAGTATCATAAAAATAATTGAGGTTATAGCCACATCTGATCAGGGATTTGATGAAGCAGTGCAAAATGCGGTTGATGAAGCATCAGAAACCGTAGATAACATTGAGTCGGTGTATGTGAAAGAGATGAAGGCCAATGTGGAGAATAATCAAGTTGTATCCTACGGAGTTAATGCCAAAGTATCTTTCAGGGTGAATGAAGGATGATCTGATTCTTCTTTTATATTAAATACAATTTTAATTCAGGCATCGGACGGTTTCGATGCCTTTTTTATTATGTAGAGATAGGCCTCCGTTAAATTCCTTTTATTGGTCCGGTTTGTACTAAATAAAAAACCCTGCAGAAATAATCTGCAGGGTTCATTACGTAAAAAAGGTCAATTAATTTCCTTCTTCCATATTGCTATTCATTGTAGTATCGGTATTGGCAATGCCAATCACACCACAAGCCATGCGAGCTCCTGCTGCGCCGGAAGGCTGCGAACTTAGATCATCTTGTCCACCATGAATGATAATACCCCGGCCGATGATGTGTTTCATTTTAATAACGGAGTCTATATAATCAACGGTTGCATTACCGTCTGATCCAGCGGTAATATTACCCATATCACCCATGTGTCGAAGGGAGTCGGTTCGTGCACCGTGATTGTTGCCGGCGGGGTTAAAGTGTCCGCCTGCGGAAGTGCCATCACCAGCGCGGCAGTCACCATACTGATGGATGTGGAATCCGTGCTCACCTTGTGCAAGTCCGGAAAATTCACCATTAACGCGAACGCCATTGCCTTCTTTCGTGAATGTTACCCAGCCTTCTACATCATTTCCTTCGGTGGGATTAACAACGGCTACCGCGGTACTGGTTTCTATTATGCGGTCTTTATCTGTCATCGTTGTATCGGTATCGTCGCCGGCTTCATACTCTCCGGTTTCTGCACACCCGGCTACAAGAACGAACAATCCTAAACATAATACTGAAAGTGATTTTAATAATTTCATTATACTTACTTTTTATTTTTTGTTAGTTAAGAATCATTATTTATAACAACGTCTATGTCATTGTCATTCAATAGGCTTAGATGTATGTATAGTCCCTGTAGCTTGCATAGTTCCCGTATAAATACCGGGTTTTCTTCAGTTAACAAGTGATCTGCTTAATCAAGGAGATGAAGCTTTTTGTTTTTATAGAAATAATTATTATTTCCAACCTAATAAGGTATTAAGTATGTTTATTGTCAATTAAATTTAACCTTCATTTGTTATGAGCAGTAATACTATTCAACCCTTTCATCTGGCTTTTCCCGTGGCGAATCTTGATGAAACCCTGCACTTTTATCGCGATGTATTAGGATGCGAAACCGGCCGCAGTTCCGATCACTGGATCGACTTCAATTTTTGGGGACACCAGGTAGTGGCGCATTTGAGCCCCGATGAAGCCGGAAAATCGGGCACCAATAACGTAGATGGCCATGAAGTGCCGGCCAAGCACTTCGGGTTGATTTTAGAGTGGAATGAATGGGAAACGCTTGCCGATCGGCTCAAAAACGAAAACATTGACTTTGTGATTGAACCCTATGTGCGGTTTAAAGGGAAACCGGGTGAACAGGCCACCATGTTTTTTCTTGATCCGAGCGGAAACGCGCTGGAGTTTAAGGCATTCCGGAATAAAGAACAGATATTTGCGAAGTAAGGGCAGTAAATAGTAAAAGGTAGATAGCAGAAAGTATTAAAAGGCAAATTTTACTTTATACTATCTACTCACGACTCATTGCTGAACTTTTCTTCAATAGCACTGATCTTTTCGGCCAATTCTTCCCATTTGGCGTAAACTTCGACCAGTTCACCCTTGAGTTTGTCGTACTCCTGGCTCATTTTTTGCACCCGATCAGAATCGTCATAAAAATCGGGTTCGGCCATGGATGCTTCAATGTTTGATTTACGTTCTTCGAGCTTTTCTATTTTGGTTTCGTGCTTTTCAAAATCTGATTGATAAGGTTTAAGTTTTTTGTATTTTTCCTGCCGGCGTTGTGCTTCAATGCGTCGCTCTTCTTTTCGGGATAAGCTTTTGTCTTTTTCTTCCGGGGGTGATGAAGGAGCTTGCTGCTGTTCGGTATTTTTCTCCTCTTCTTTCTTATCAAGATAGTATGAGACGTTTCCAGGGAACGTGCGAACCTTGTTGGGCTGTACTTCCAGAACTTTGTTAACGATGGGATCAAGAAAATCTACATCGTGTGATACGATGATAAACGTACCCTCATATTGATCAAGCGCCTGTTGCAGTATCTCTTTCGATTGCATATCCAGATGGTTGGTAGGCTCATCAAAAATAAGAAAGTTGGCAGGGGAGAGCAGCATGCGGGCTAATGCCAGCCGGCTTTTTTCTCCTCCTGAGAGCACCGAAACTTTCTTAAATACATCATCACCCTGAAAAAGAAAACATCCCAGTATGGTTCGGATGCGGGTTTCGGTTTCCTGGGGAGCTGCTTCACGCATCACTTCAAAAACTGTTTTAGTCAGGTCCAGCTCATCTGCCTGGTGCTGTGCAAAGTAGGAGGTGGTTACATTATGGCCTGTTTCAATGCTGCCCGAGTCGATAGGTTCATGGCCGGCAAAAATACGTACCAGCGTTGATTTTCCGGCGCCGTTGGGTCCAACAATCGCCATCTTGTCTCCGCGGTCGATGGTATAGGAAAGTCCGTCGAACACCTGAACATCATCGTACGATTTATCGACGTCTTCCAGCCGCATATTGATCACCCCGCTGCGTTCCGGTTCAGGAAACTCGAATGAAATTTCTTCTTCATCTTCGTTCAGCTCAATCATATCCATTTTTTCGAGCTGCTTGATGCGACTCTGCACCTGCTTGGCCTTGGACGCTTTATAGCGGAAGCGGTCGATAAATTCCTGGATCTGTTTGACCTCCCGCTGCTGGTTCTTATAAGCTTGTCGTTTGTGTTCCATCCGCTCGGCGTGTTTCTCTTCAAAATAAGAGTAGTTGCCGGCGTAATCTTCAAGCGAGCCGTTATCGAGCCAGAGGGTGCGGTTCGTGACACGGTTCAAAAACGATTTATCGTGTGAAACCACCATGATAGCTCCTTCATAGGAAGCCAAAAACTGTTCAATCCACTGAAGCGATTCAATGTCCAGGTGGTTGGTAGGCTCGTCGAGCAGAAGGTAGGTTGGTTTCAGAAGCAGTAGCTTGGCCAGGGCGATACGCATCAGCCAGCCGCCGCTGAATTCGGTGGTGGATCGTGAAAAATCTTCGGTCTTAAAACCAAGGCCCATCAGTACTTTCTCAATATCGGCCTGGAGCGTGTAGGCGCCTGATTGTTCCAGTTTGCTTTGTAGCTGTCCGTACTTTTCCAGCGTTTTTTGGTGCGTCTCGGTGCCGGCTTCGGTTGATGCGAGCTTTTCTTGCAGATCCTGTACGCTTTGTTCGAGAGCAAGCAGTTCTGTAAAAGCACTTTTTACTTCTTCCAGCACCGTTTTTTGGGGATCGGGGTCTACCCCGTCTTGCGGAAGATAGCCAATAGTTTCTTCTTTTGAGTGTTGCAGGCTGCCGGCATTGGGCTCAATATTTCGGGCAATAATTTTAAGCAGCGTTGATTTCCCTGCGCCGTTGGGACCTACCAGACCGATTCGTTCTCCCGGGTTCACAAGAAACCCAATATCATTCAACAATTTACGTCCGCCAAAAGAGAGCGATATATGATTAAGTGAAAGCAATGGTCAGTAATGATTTATGATCTTAATTTGAGGCCTTGAAGTTAGGGATTTACAGACTAAGGATTAAACGAAAGCCCAAAATATCAGGGTAACCTTCCGGATTGCCAAAATCCTTTTTTATAAAAGACCAAAACTGTATTTTATTGTTTATGACTTTACTCTTTGTATATCTTTTTTTAGCGCTTGGGGTATCTTTCCTATGTTCGATCTTGGAGGCGGTGCTGCTTTCCGTTAACCAATCGTACATTGCGGTACTGGAAAACCAAGGGCGGCGATCAGCGAAATTGCTGCGCAAGTTAAAGGATGATATCGACCGCCCGTTGTCGGCTATTCTCAGTCTAAACACAATTGCTCATACGGTAGGGGCAGCCGGTGTGGGTGCGCAGGCCCAAATTGTATTTGGGTATTCCTATGTTGGTATAACGTCTGCCATACTTACGCTTTTGATTCTATTCCTATCGGAAATTATCCCCAAGACACTCGGCGCTACCTACTGGAAAGTGCTGGCACCGTCAGCCGCGCGCACGCTTCGCTGGATGATTTGGTTTCTGTATCCGTTTGTGGTACTGTCGATGACAATTACCCGCCTGCTTTCCGATGAAAAAGAACGTCCTACGTTCAGCAGGGAAGAGTTCAGTGCCATGGCCGATCGCGGCGTGGAAGAAGGAGTTTTTGAAAAAGAAGAGTCTGATATTCTAAAAAACCTGGTGCGCTTTAATTCACTGCGCATCAAGGATATTATGACGCCACGGGTGGTGGTCGTATCATTCCATGAAGATACAACCGTTGCTGAGGTATTTGAGCGGTATGAGGAGCTTCGGTTTTCGCGCCTGCCGGTTTATGGGGAAAAGGAAGACGATATTACGGGCTATATTTTAAAAAATGACCTGCTTATTCAGCTTGCGCAGGATCAGTCGTCATCAACCCTGAAAGAACTGAAGCGTGACATTCTAATTTTACCGGAGTTGATTTCTCTTCAAAGCTTATTTGAACAACTACTTGAGAATCAGGAACATATTGCGGTGGCAGTGGACGAATACGGCGGCTTTTCGGGCATTGTTACCATGGAAGATGTGGTCGAAACCCTGTTGGGCATGGAGATTGTTGATGAGGTTGATGCTATTGAAGACATGCAGAAGCAGGCGCGAGAAAACTGGCGCAAACGAGCAAAAAAACTCGGTATCGTTGAAGAAGAGAAAGACATGTTGCAAGAGAAATAAGACTAAAGCGGAAGAGGGAGCCCCAAGAGTCTACTGCTTGGTAAAAACAGCATCATGAATTCGACAAACAGCGGGAATGAGTTCTGTTTTGGATAGTGCAATATTTAAATTCTGTTTGGTTTTGCTGTACGAAATAAGCGAAGGGCTATCTTCTGCTATGGCGGCAAAGACGGTATCCCGAATGTCTTTTCCCGCTTCGAATGTGCAACCGACCAGGCTGATCAGACTTTGTCCTTTATCTTCGGTAACGGTTCCTATTTTTTTGAATTTACGATACAGTGCTTGATCTTTAACTTCTGTTTGCAGCGCTACGGAAACAGAGGCCTCGGTGGTGGTTACCGCATTAACAGCAATATGATTATTGTGAAGTTTCTCAAAAAAAGCCGCCAGGAATTGGTGTCCTTTCAATGCTCCGTTTGACGTTACTGTCAGGATAGTAACGTCTTTCAGATAGGTAATAGCTTTGGCCCAGCTGCCGGTAAGCTGGCCGTCGTGAATTTTTGTACCCGGGTGCTCAGGCTCAAAAATATTTTTAACAAATACAGGAATATGGGCTCCGGCGGCGGGTTTCATGGTTGAAGGATGAAGCACTTTAGCCCCAAAGTAGGCCAGCTCTGTTGCTTCCTGGAAACTCAGTTCGGGAATTGGCCGTGCTTGCTTAACTACATGGGGGTCGCACGTGTAAATGCCGCTGACATCCGTCCATATTTCAATAGTTTCGGCTTGCAGGGCAGCACCAATCAGACTGGCCGAGTAGTCGGAGCCTTCGAAACCGAGAGTCGTAATTTCTCCATTCCCGGTTTCGCCATAAAACCCTCCCATGATCGGGATGTATCCTTCTTCATGTTTTTCTCTGAGTAAATAAACCGTCTCATCAATTGTTTGCAGGTTGGGATTGGCCTGGCCAAAATCGGCATCGGTTTTAATAATTTTTCGCGCATCAACCCAGCATGTTTGCAAACCATAGGCTTGGCCGCATTGCGCAAAGAGGTACGCCGAAAGCTGTTCTCCAATACTGGCAATGAAATCTTTGGTCTGGAGTGAGAGTGATTCTTGCGTAGCTATCTCCTTTATTTTTTGCTCCAGTTTGTTGATACATTTACAAATCCACTCGGTACAAGCCTGCTTTATTTCTTCTCTTTTTGGATGATTGGTATCAGTTAAAAAATTTTCGACCAGCTTTTGATGCCGTTCTTTAATGGATTGGCTGAGGGTTAAAGCCTGACCTAAATCTTTTTTTGCCATTTCGGCTACGGCAATCAGTTGTCGGGTCGTTCGGGCTGTAGCGGATACCACAATAATGGGCTGTTCGTATAAACGAATGATGTCTAAAACCTGTCGCCAAGTGTGTTCATCACCCATGGAGGTACCGCCGAATTTAAGCACATTCATCATTCAACACTGTTATGAGAAGTCAAAAATTGAGCATCAAAATAGCAAAAGTAGGTGATGGGTTAAACTCTCATCTTAATATCTTTTTACGTCTAATTTTGCTAATCGCTTTTGGTTTTCAAATGGGTGGTTATTTTAATTCAAATAAATTAGTTTTATAGTACTTCAATCAGCAAATTTGTGCTTATAAAGAGTTGAGGCACATTCACGGGATTAACATCTATGAGCTTCCCTGCAGAGAAAAAGGATAAGACAAATCAGAAGTTGGTTCAGGCTATTAAAGCCGGGGATAAGAATGCTTTTGAAAAGCTGTTTTACAGCCATTACAATGATTTATGTAATTTGGCTTTTAAAATCACCAAATGTCCTGAACAGGCCCGGGATGTGGTCCAGGATGTATTCCTGAAGATTTGGAAAAAACGTAAAAGCTGGGAAATCAACATCTCTCTGCGGGCATATTTATATCAGGCTATCTGGAACCAGGCTTTGAACGGAAAGAGTCAAAAAGATGGCCGCCGGGAATTACGGGAAAAGTTTTCCAAAGATGCTAATTACAACGTTGAGATGGAAACAATCCATCGGGATGATAAAACACAGCAACTTGTTGCCGAGATTTGGCGTATTGTCGATGCAATGGCTGATCGCAGAAAGTTTGTTTTTGTTCTTCACCGAAAGCATGGACTTACCTACAAGGAAATTGCCAAGGTTATGGGAATCACCCGAAAAACGGTTGAAAACCACATGGGGTTGGCACTCGAAGAAATCCGTAATAGCATCAATCCTGATTTATTAAAGAAGTAGTAGAATATCCTCTCATTTAATTTGCCTTTGCCGAAAAAAATATAAGTTTATTTGGGGGTATGGCCGTTGGCGATTGTCTTATTTAATGAACGGCAATTACTAATATGCTCAAATAATGATGCAGAACGATTTAAAACCGGCTTTGTTGGTCCGCTATTTAGCGAACCAAACGACAAGAAGAGAGGCCCAAAAAATGGAGCAATGGATAAATGCCAGCGCCCAAAACCAGGAAAAATTTGAAGAGTTTGAAAAAATTTGGACGCAATCGGCAGATCGGCATGATTTTAAACAAAATGCATTTGATGCAGATGAGGATTGGCAAATATTAAGCCGAAAGTTAGAACGCCAGGCTTCAGCTGCTGATTCTTCGGGCAGGCAAAGTTATTCTATTGATTATAATGTATCAGACAATCGCTTTTGGCCTGTTTTTGCTCGTGTTGCTGCTATTTTCCTGGTCGCCGGCCTCATTGGTGTTTTTGCTTATCGGAGCTGGGTTCCAACCAATAAAACCTCTTCGGAGCCTACCCTTCGTGCTATTACAACAGCTATGGGGCAGCGGGTTAACTTAACCCTTTCAGACGGCACCAAGGTATTACTGAATGCAGGAAGCAC
>JAFGWN010000040.1 GCA_016937115.1 Balneolaceae bacterium
AATACTGAAACCGGTTCGGCCTCATTCAGGGCTATTTTCCCCAACCCCGATGAGGTATTGCGAAGTGGTGCCACCGGCCGTGTGCAAATTCCTGTTCCCCGTGATTCAGCTATTGTCATTCCTAAAAAAGCAACGTATGAAATTCAGGAAAAACGTTTTGTCTATACGGTGACCGACAGCAACACGGTGCAGGGCACCGAAATTAAGACGGCACCGCTCTCAACACAGCAGCTCTTTGTCATTGATGAAGGCCTTGAAAGCGGGGACCAAATTGTTATTGACGGCATGGGCAATCTGCAGGGGGATATGGAAATAAAACCTCAGCCTGTAAATGCAGACAGCCTTTATGATGAAATGACGGTAGAAGATCAATCGTCTGGGCCACAAAATTTATAGAAATTTTAAGATTATAACTTTACACCAATGATTAAGCGATTCATCCAGCGGCCCGTACTTTCTACGGTCATCTCTATCATCATTGTTATTTTAGGATTTTTGGGCTATGCTGCGCTTCCGGTTTCCCTTTATCCCGAAATTGCACCACCCACGATCCAGGTAAATGCGGCGTACCCCGGCGCGAACGCCCAAACTGTATTGAACAGTGTAGTTGCTCCGCTGGAAGAGCAAATCAACGGGGTGGAAGGGATGACGTATATCACCTCAACAGCCAGTAACAGTGGCCGGGCCAGTATCCAGGTCTTTTTTGAGTTGGGAACTGACCCCGATATTGCCGCAGTTAACGTACAGAACCGGGTTACCCAGGCCTCAAGCCTGTTACCACAAGAAGTTACTCAGGCTGGTGTGACAACCCAGAAACAGCAGACCAGCCGGCTGCTTATTTTTTCGCTCTATAGCCCCGACAAAACCTATGATTCAAATTTCATTGCCAATTACGCACGCATCAATTTATTGCCCAAGCTTCAGCGTGTGAACGGCGTGGGGGCTGCCGAATCATTCGGTTCCGATTCTTACGCTATGCGCATTTGGTTGAGGCCCGATGTCATGGCTTCATATAATTTAGTACCGAACGATGTTATTTCCGCACTTAACGAGCAAAGTTTTGTGGCTGCTCCTGGAGCTCTTGGCGAAAATAGTGAACAGGCTTTTGAATATACGTTGACGTACGAGGGGCGCCTTTCTGAAGTTCCGGCCTTTGAGGATATTATTATTCGCGAAGGGGGAGAAACCGCGCAGATACTACGTCTTGGAGACGTGGCGCGGGTGGAACTGGGGTCGCAGTCATATTCTTCTATTCGCAGAACCAACGGTTCCCCGGCGGTGGGTCTGTTTGTCTCGCAAACAGCCGGATCCAATGCACAGGAAGTAGTAGAAGGAGTAAAAGCAGAAATTGCAGAGGCGGAAAAAAGTCTTCCCAGCGATCTGGAATTTGCCTATTTATTTGATGCCAACAGCTTTTTGAATGCGTCTATCGATAAAGTTTATATCACCTTGCTGGAGGCATTTCTCCTGGTATTTCTCGTGGTGTTCTTGTTTTTGCAGGATTGGCGATCGACGCTCATTCCAGCCATTGCTGTGCCGGTATCGATTATTGGTACGTTTTTCTTTTTGAATTTATTTGGTTTCAGTATCAACCTTTTAACGCTTTTTGCACTTGTGTTGGCCATTGGCATTGTGGTAGATGATGCCATTATTGTGGTGGAGATTATCCATGCCAAGCTGGAAGAGGGAGCCGAGTCGGGGTTTGAAGCATCCGTAGAAGGAATGAATGAGATTACCGGCGCCATTATTTCTATTACGCTGGTGATGTCGGCCATATTTCTTCCGGTGACGTTTATCAGTGGTTCAACGGGCGTATTTTTTAAACAATTTGGCATTACCCTTGCCACTGCTATCATCATATCGGCGGTAAATGCATTAACGCTGAGCCCGGCGCTTTGTGCACTAATACTTAAACCTTCGCATAAGGATGAAAACGAGGAACGAAATTTTATCGAGCGTTTCCAAGTTGGCTTTGAAGCTGTCTTTGAATCTACCAAAAGGCGGTATAAACGTTCGCTGGGCTATCTTACTGGTAAGGCCTGGATCGCTGTAGTTGCTATTGCGGGTTCTATTGTTCTTTTTGGATATCTGTTTCAAACCACGCCTTCGGGTTTCGTGCCAGATGAAGATCAGGGTGTATTCTTTGCCAACATCAGCCTGCCACCCTCATCATCACTGCAGCGCACGCAAGATGTGCTTGTAGAATTAGACAGCATGATGGCTTCGGTTGATGCCATTAATACCCGTCTCACGATTTCCGGCTTCGGTATCATCAGCGGTGCGGGCAGTTCGTACGGTTTTGCTGTGGCACGTTTGAAAGAGTGGGGAGAACGCGAAAAGAGTGTGAATGATGTCATTGCTGAGCTGCAACAAAAAACGGTTTCCATTAAAGAAGCTAATATTGCATTTTTCGCGCCCCCTGTTATTTCCGGCTTTGGCAACACCAGTGGGTTTACGGTAAATGTGCAGGATTTAGCAAGCGGTAATATTGATGAACTTGCAACTGTGAGCCGGCAGGTTCAGCAGGAATTAACCAAACGCCCCGAGATACAGTATGCCGCCTCATACTTTAGTACTCAGTATCCGCAGTATCAGATTGATGTGGATGTAGCCAAGACCAAGCGGGCAGGTTTGTCGCCGCGGGCAGTATTGAACGTGATGCAGGCCTATTTTGGCGGACTGTATGTATCCAACTTTAACCGCTTTGGTAAGTTGTACCGTATTTATGTACAGGCTGAGCCCGAAGACCGGGATTCAAAGGAAAGCTTGCAAAGCATTTATGTTCGCAACGGGCAGGGTGAAATGGCGCCTATCAGTTCTTTTGTAACCCTTAAGCGTGTATATGGCCCGCAGAATATCTCGCGTTTCAATCTGTTTCCATCGGTTCAGCTGTCCGGTGCAACGAACCCGGGTTACAGTTCTGGTGATGCTATTGCGGCTATAGAAGAAGTGTTTGACACGCAGATATCCGATGATTACGGATACGCTTACTCCGGGTTGACGCGCGAAGAAAATCAATCCAGCGGGCAGGCTCTTATTATATTTGCGCTCTGTCTTATCTTTGTCTACTTCTTGCTTTGCGCTCAGTATGAAAGCTATTTGGTGCCCTGGGCAGTTATTCTACCACTGCCAATCGGGCTGGCGGGGTCGTTCATTTTTGCCAATATATTTGGCGTAGCCAACAATATTTATCTACAGATTTCAGCGATCATGCTTATGGGATTGCTGGCTAAAAACGCCATCCTTATCGTTGAGTTTGCCTTGGAACGGCGCCGTGATGAAGGTATGAACCTTGCCCAGGCGGCGCTGAGTGGCGCCGAAGCTCGTTTTCGGCCCATTCTTATGACTTCCTTTGCATTTATTGCCGGTTTGCTTCCGCTGGCGCTCGCCACTGGTGTAAACGCCAATGCAAACCAGTCGATCGGTATTGGTACAGCGGGCGGTATGTTTATCGGAACCGTCTTCGGGCTTTTTGTTGTGCCGGTAATGTTTATTCTTATGCAAAAACTTCAGGAAAAAATCTCGGGCCCGCCCGAGGCGGTAATTGCCAGGCAGGAGGGTCGTGAAGCGCAATAGGTTATTTTAAAAATTAAAGAATTGTTTACCACTATTATGAGTATGAAGTCAATTTTGAACGTTGGTATGGCTGCCTTTTTATTGGTGATGCTGTCTTCATGTCTGGCTACCAAACCGTATGAAAAGCCCGATATTGAAACGGAAGATCTCTATCCGTTTGAAAATGTAGAACTGGATAGTACAACATTAGCGGATATGCCCTGGAAGGAGTTATTTAAAGATCGCCATCTTAGGAATTTAATTGAAGAAGCACTTGCCAATAATTTAAACCTGCAGGATGCCATTCAGCAAATTCGTGTGGCCGAGGCCAATTTTTATCAGGGGAAGATGAGTTTGTTGCCAAGTCTTACCGGCAATGCACGAGCATCATACAACGAGCAGTCGGACAATAGTGTGAATTTTGGCGAAGGCTTGGAAAATACGGTAATTCCGGCTTCGGAGCAGTATGCGGTTTCGCTGCAATCGAGCTGGGAGCTCGATGTATGGGGTAAGCTCAGCAGTTCAAAGCGATCGGCTTTTGCAACACTCATGCAGACTGAAGCATCCCGGCGCGCGCTGCAAACAAGGCTTATTGCCGATGTAGCAAATGCATATTATCGGCTCTTGGCGCTCGACCAGCAACTTCAAATCACAAAACAGACGGTCGAAAACCGAAAGAGTGATGTGGAAACGGTAACAAGTTTAAAGGAAGGAGCACTGGTCACCGGTGTTTCGGTACAACAGAGTATCGCAAACAGATATGCTGCGGAGGTGATGATTCCACAGTTAAAACAGCAGATCACCGAGCAGGAAAATGCACTGAGTATACTGCTGGGCCGGGCCCCTGATTCTATTCGCCGAACCAGCCTTGAGAAACAGCAACCGATCGATTCACTTGCCACCGGTATGCCGGGCCAGCTGCTGCGTAATCGTCCCGATATTATTGCAGCTGAGTATGCATTCCGAAGTGCATTTGAACAGACCAATAACGCTCGCGCTTATTTTTATCCGGCATTCAGGCTCACTGCCGAAGGCGGGTTTCAAAGCCTGGAGACACAGAATTTATTTGAGCCTGGATCAGTGTTTTATAATCTCATCGCAGGTCTGACTCAGCCTATTTTTAATAATGGCCAAAATAAAGCACGGCTCAAGCGTACCAAGGCGCGGCAGGAACAGGCGCTCTTACAGTTACGAAGTACAATCCTTAATGCAGGACGAGAGGTTTCCAATGCAATGAGTCAATACCAGAGTGCTGAGCAGCGCCTGGAATTACGAACAAAACAATTAGATGCGCTCGAAAAGGCGGTAGATTTTTCGCGTGAATTGCTCCAATATGGAGAATCGAACTATACAGAGGTACTTACAGCCCAGCAGAACTTACTGTCGGCTCAACTTAGCAATGTAAATGACAGGCTGCAGCAACTCATCGCCGGTGTAAACCTGTATCGCGCACTTGGTGGTGGTTGGCAAGCGGAAGAGTGGCAATCGGAGTAGGATATCTACAGCTTGTAGAAATTGATTTATGAACAGAATAGAGGAACGTCCCGATAGAAAACTTTTCGGTACTGATCGCCGCATAATTGCATTGGGAGTTGCCCGTATGGCCGATGCAATGGGTAATTCCTTTTTGATCGTGGTATTGCCACTCTACATCGCCAGCGGCCAGGTATCAGGCAGCTTTTTTGGCTTTTCCGAATCATTAATAACAGGTATTGTTCTTGGACTTTTTGGTCTTGTCACCAGTTGTTGTCAGCCGTTTGCCGGTCGGCTTTCAGACCGCGTAGGAAAGCGCCGGTTGTTTGTTATTCTTGGGTTGATCCTCTTTACCTTTGCCAATTTTTCGTATGTATTCGCGGATACGTATTTGAGCTTATTGATAATCCGTACGGCGCAGGGGGTGGCAGCGGCATTGACGATTACGGCCAGTATTGCACTTGTAAGTGAATTAAGTTTTATCGATAGTCGCGGCGGTAATATGGGTATTTACAATTCTTTCCGGCTGGTAGGTTTTGGCATCGGGCCGTTGGCCAGCGGAGCACTGGTTGAGGCAGGGCCGTATATGTTACCGGGAATTGGAGAGATAAATGGATTTGTGGCAGCTTTTATCGTGGCTGCCGGAGCTGCTTTGGTTAGTACTATTCTGGTGGCACTTTTAGTGCGCGATCCCGAAAAAACGCAACCAAATACAGAGCAGATAGCCATTCGAATAAAATCGCAGGCACCGGGTTATTTTTTTGATCCCATTTTCGCACTCGGACTTGCGACATTTATTATGAGTACCGGTTTTGCACTACTTACTTCAATAGAACCTGAAATCAACCGGCGGTTATTACAGGGACCATTTCTTTTTTCGGTAGAGTTTAGCACGCTTGTTGGTGCGCTTGCTCTTACACAACCTTTAATTGGAAAGGCCAGTGATCTTTATGGACGAAAGGTTTTTATCGTCGCCGGGTTAATTGCACTTGCCCCAATCACGCTGGCAGAAGGGCTTGTTATAGAACCTTGGCAGATGATATTGGCACGCGCTCTTCAGGGTATCAGCGCTGCAATGGTATTTGCGCCGGCACTTGCCCTGGCGGGCGACCTGGCCGAAGATGGCCAGACAGGTGCCCAGCTATCGGTGCTGACGGTTTCCTTTGGATTGGGTATTTCGTTCGGGGCTGTTATCTCGGGGTACGCTATCCGGTTTGGTTTCGTGGTGCCGTTTGCCATCGGTGCGGTTCTGGCGTTGTTGGGAGCAGTATTGGTTCAAACACAGGTGCCTCGGGATGACCATACCGGATGAACTGATCAACTGTAAATCAATCTTTCAGGTTAAACTGCATCGTCAGTTTTGTGCCGTTGTCGGAGAAATCTACTTCATCGGCATACTGTTTAATCAAAAAAATACCGCGACCCGACTCCTTCAGCAGGTTTTTGTTCTGCAGCGGATCGGGAAGGGAAGAGGGATCAAAGCCAGAGCCTTCATCTTTTACACTTACCTTGAGCGTGTTTTCTTGAAATTCGGCTGTGATACGCACTTTTTTTGATGGGTCTTCCTTGTTTCCATGCATAATGGCGTTGGTCACCGCTTCGTTAACAGACAGGCGGATCCGGGACAATTGATTATCACTAAATTCCACTTGCTGCCGGATGCTTTTTAAATAGGGCTCCAGCCGATCAATCTGATCGAAAGATGATTGTAGTACCAATTTGTTAAAATCTGTTTTGCCCATTGCAGAAACCAGTTTCCATTTATTTATACATTCGTATGATGTATAGCTATATACGGAATCAGTTTAGCCGTAGATTCCCCGCATCTTCAGGGTTGTTGCCACTTTATTAATTCCGTAAACATACGCCGCCTGTCGCAGGGTGATATCGTGTTCTTCACTTACTTTGAACAAGTTATCGAATGCGTCGCGCATCATGCGGTTAAGGCGACGATTTACACGCTCTTCTGTCCAAAAATAGCCTTGTCTGTCCTGTACCCACTCAAAATAGGAAACAGTGACGCCGCCGGCATTGGCCAGAATATCGGGAATAACCATAATGCCTTTATCTTCTAAAATGGAATCGGCGTTGGCTGTAACGGGGCCGTTGGCACCCTCGGCAATAATACGTGCCTGAATATTGCCGGCATTGTGTCGGCCAATCTGATCTTCTTTTGCAGCGGGTATCAGTATGTCGCATTCGAGTTGCAGCAGTTCTTCATTACTTATTTTTTCAGCTTTGCTATATCCTTCCAACAGGTTATTGTTATTTTGGGCATACTCTTTTGCTTTTGGAATATCGATTCCATCTTTATTGTAATATCCTCCTGAAAGATCACTGATGGCAATAACTTTTGCACCTTGTTCGTACATCAGTTCGGCTGAAACGGACCCCACATTGCCAAAACCCTGTACGGCAACCGTACACTTATTGGGGAGCATACCTTTTTTATTTAAAGCAGCAAGAGTTACTGTTACGACTCCGCGCCCGGTTGCTTCTTTTCGGCCCTGTGAACCACCGAGAATGAGAGGCTTGCCTGTTACTACAGCTGTCTCCGTTTTATGAGCATTCATGCTATAGGTGTCCATAATCCAGGCCATGACCTGTTCATTGGTGTTCATGTCCGGTGCGGGAATATCGCGGTCGGGACCAAAAACTTCGAGCATGTTGGAGGTGTAGCGACGGGTGAGCCGTTCCAATTCACCCTTCGAAAGCCTGGTGGGATCGCAGCGAACGCCGCCTTTTGCTCCGCCAAATGGTACGTTTACAATCGCACACTTCCAGGTCATCCACGATGCCAGTGCTTTTACTTCTTCAAGATTTACATCCGGAGCATAACGAATACCTCCTTTAGATGGTCCTAAAACATTATCATGTATCACCCGGTAGCCTTCAAAAACCTCAATTTCTCCGGAATCCATCACCACGGGTATTGATACAATAACCTGCTTAACCGGACTTGCAAGGTACTGAAACATTCCTTCGTCAAGTTCCAGAATGTTTGCTGCAAAACGGAAACGCTCCATCATAGACTTAAAAGGAGAGTCTTCGTCAAGTTTGGGTCCGGGTTCTTTATAATAACCGGTGGTGTACATATTTTTATGATAAGGCATGAGGTAAAAAGTAAAGGCTAATTAATGATTATATTAGTATCTGATTTTTGCTTGAAACAGCATAAAATTTTGTCGTTAAAGTATGAAAAAAATGATAGAATGGTTACCCGAAAGATGAATCTATTTTAGATTGCCGTTGATAATACTTTGGATGTGACGGGTGTTAATTTTTCATTAATAAATGAAATTTTCGACTTTTGTTAATATTAAGTTAACATGTATTTAATATAATTCGCCGGCTTTGCAACGGGATGGTAGTCGGTAAATATTCAACATATTAACATACTTTAAATAGTTATCTCTATTTCTCATGTCTCAATCTGAGAATTCGGCATCGGAATCTTCGTCTTTTCTTGAGCAGCTTATACCGTCCAGTTTTTATACCATAATCAAAGAAGAGCGCACCTTTCTGGCGTTAATCGGCTTCTTTTTCTTTATCGCCGGGGTTACGTTCCCCAATGCTGAAATTGCCAAATGGGTTGGATTCGCTTTGGCCGGTTACTCCGCTATTGCCAATGACAGCATCCAAACAATCGGCACTTTTATTGCATCTAATGAGGATAAAAAGTGGTGGGTGCTCTGGCTGTTTATCGGCGGTATATTTCTGGCGACCGTTTCGTACAGTTGGTATACCTACGGCGGTGATGTAAGCTACGAGCGATTAGCATCGAAAGGTTTTGCCGAGGCTCCGCAATCCTTTACCTTTTTGCAGATTGCCGCTCCCATATTTCTGCTGCTGTTGACCCGCATGCGCATGCCGGTATCGACCACGTTTCTTTTGCTAAGCTGTTTTGCAGCTGATGTAAGTGCAATAGGTAAAGTATTAACCAAAAGCCTTTCGGGTTATTTTCTGGCATTTGTTGTGGCAATTGTGGTTTGGATTGTTTTATCGAGAATCATCAGAAAATATACAAAGGGAAAGCCGCATCCCGGGTGGACAGTTTTTCAGTGGATTACCAGTGGTACTTTATGGGCTGTCTGGATTATGCAGGATGCCGCAAATATAGCTGTTTATCTACCGCGCTCGCTTAGTTTTGGTCAGTTTGCGGCATTTGCCCTGTATATATTCCTGGGACTTGGCGTTCTTTTCTATCTGCGGGGAGATAAAATCCAGAGAGTGGTAACGGAAAAGTCGGATGTGCGGGACATCCGTTCAGCATCAATTATTGATTTCGTGTATGCTATCATCTTGTACTATTTCAAAATTAAGAGTCAAATTCCAATGAGTACAACGTGGGTCTTTATTGGTTTGCTTGCCGGCCGGGAGGTTGCCATGAGCTTTACCGATGCCCGTGGCAAGGGAAAACCCTTAAAGCAAAGCTTAAAGCTTATTGGCAAAGACGCCGGTTATGCTTTGATTGGACTGGCCGTTTCCATTGCGTTGGCTATCGCCATTAACCCGGAGATTGAAGCCGAGATATGGAATTACTTTTTTGGATAGAGGAAAGGATGCTAATATCATCCTTTTAAAAAGGTGCTTAGCTAAGCTATTGCACCTTTTTTATGCAATTAAGAAAAATATGCTGTTGATTCTACCCGTTATATGCTTTTTATTAATGAATTAAACTTCTCGGAAACAACGCAGTATTACGTTTAACGGTATCTTATGAACGCGAGCGTTCTTGTATTAAATAAAGACTATCAGCCGCTTAGTGTGTGCTCGGTGCACCGCTCCGTAAAGTTGCTGTTTCTTGATAAGGCTGAAATGCTTCACGACTATCCCGAGCGAAAAATACGGACGGTAAAAAAAGAGTTTTCATATCCATCGGTGATTCGGCTTCGGCGTTATATCAACATTCCCTACAAAAGCATTGTGCTTTCCCGCTATAACATCATGAAACGTGACGGCAGCCAATGCCAGTATTGCGGATCAAAGTCGAATCTTACCATTGATCATGTGCTGCCGCGCAGTCGTGGAGGCGAAGATACGTGGGAGAATCTCGTTACAGCCTGTAATGAGTGCAACGTGCGCAAAGGCAATCGTACACCGGATGAAGCCAGCATGGAGTTTAATCAGAAACCGTATCGCCCGGTCCACATTACTTTTTTTCAATCATTACTTGGGGGCGTTCAGGAAGATTGGAAACCGTATCTCTACATGTAGAAATACAATTTAAGGCGGTCTTCTCTTCATACGAAGTACACAAAAATTTCTTATCTTTAAGTTTCGTTAACCGTTAGTGATCAATTCGTTATTAGCTTGTAAATCAATAACGAATAACCTATTGACAAATCACAAATAACCAGGCATGAGTAGCAAAGGACGAGTATTAGTGGCAATGAGCGGAGGGGTAGACTCTTCCGTTGCAGCTGTAATGCTCAAAGAACAAGGATATGACGTCATCGGCATTACCATGAAAACGTGGGATTACTCTCGCGTAGGCGGTAAATCGGACAAAGAAACCGGTTGCTGCACGCTTGAGTCGATGAATGATGCTCGTCAAATTGCGGTAAAGCACGGATTCAAGCATTTTATCGTCGATATACGTGATGAGTTTGGTGATTGGGTTATCGACCGATTTGTGAATGATTATATCGAAGGGCGAACTCCCAATCCTTGTGTGCTTTGTAATACCCATATCAAGTGGGCCGCTATGCTGCGTCGCGCTGATAATCTCGGATGTGATTTCATTGCTACAGGGCACTACGCCAATATCCGGGAAGAGAACGGCCGTCACGTCATTTCCCGCGGGCGTGATCCTAAAAAAGATCAATCTTATGCTTTGTGGGGTGTGGAGCAGAAGCATTTGGCCCGGACGAAATTTCCACTTGGAAGCTATAAAAAAACGGAAATTCGTCAACTTGCCGAAGATTTTGGCCTTATTAAGGTAGCCGACAAGCCGGATTCATACGAAATCTGCTTTGTTCCAGACGATGACTATCGCCGGTTCTTAAAAGACCGTGTTGACGGGCTTGAAGAGCGTGTCAGCGGAGGTAAGTTTGTCGATAAAGATGGCAATATCGTTGGAGAACATGAAGGCTATCCGTTTTATACGATCGGGCAGCGGCGCGGGCTCGATCTGGCACTCGGCAAGCCGGTGTATGTAACGCACATTGATCCGGAGACAAACATCATTGAGGTCGGCGAAAAGGAAGATCTTATCAGTACAACCTGCCGGGCTAAAGAGCTCAATATGGTAAAGTACGACAAGATTCCCGAAGACGGAATGGAAGCTATTGGTGCAATCCGATATAATGATGATGGTGCGGCTTGTTCAGTAACACAGCTCAGTGATGATGAAATTGAGATACGCTTCCCAACCGGTCGCGAAGCGATAACTCCGGGACAGGCCGTGGTATGTTACGAAGGCAATGATGTACTGGCCGGCGGATGGATTCACAAAGTTAATGTGGAAACAGACGTGTTAAACGCTATTTGATGTTTCTACACAATATTACTTTTCTAAAGCCTGTTTATAGATAAACAGGCTTTTTTTATGCTGAAACTTTTGGCCTGTTAAAAAGGTATAATTTTATCGCAAAGAAATTTTATTAAATCTTACACATATGAAAAAGATATCATTAGCTTTTGTTCTGTTTTTTGGTTTGTCGTTTGGCCAGGCCGAAGCACAATTTGAGGGAAAAATTCAATTTCATGATTACAAAATAAAGGCGGGTGAAAAGGTAAAAGATGACGATGCCTTCACGTTATATATAACGCCGGATCGTATTCTTTTACAGGGTGATCAGCAGTATAAAGTAAGAGGATCACTAAAAACGGAAGGTATTTTAGTCCGTCACAAAGAGCAGGATTTTGTATTGATGACCGGAGAAAACGAGGCGATGAGTATCACAAAGTCGGGCATTACGGCATTTATGAATATGTTTGGCAATGATGCCAAAAGGGGCGTGCAAAAAGCAGAGTCCAACATCACAATCGAAAAATCAGGTGAGCGTCAGAATGTCAACGGCTATGCTGCTGAGAAATTTATTATCACCGATAAGGAAAAAACAGAGCTGCACTCTGAGGTATGGATGACCCAGGATCTGGATATCAATTGGGGTGTGCTGGCATCATCCTGGGATGAAAATCTGGAAGGATTTGCCGACAGCGACCTGCCGTTTGAGCTTATTTTTGACGACGGCTACTTTCCTGTTAGGTGGGAACAGTATAAAAATGATAGCTTAACCGATGTCATTGAAACGGAAGTTACCTCTACCGACTTGGCGCGTTCAATGGTCGAAATCGAATCGGATGTCAAGATTTTAAGCCTTCAAGACTACCTTTTTAAGCAGGTACGTAAGAAAAATTAGTAGTGTGCAAAACATCTGATAACAGAAAAGGCGCAAGCGGGAGCTCGCGCCTTTTTTATTTTCAAAATGAAATAAGTAATAGGGTTTTAGTTTGTATTATCCTGAACATTACCCAACAGATACATTTGCCCCGTCGGTTGGGCAACGCCACCTTCGGGTTCCAGGGTAATGGCAAAAGCATTTGTGTTTTGTCGGTCGGCCTCTGCCAGTTGCTCAATTTTAAAAAATGATCCTTCAACGCTGCTATTGCGAATCGTGAACGTTGCCGATGGTACCGGCTTGTTGTTTTTAAGCAACCAAAGTTGGTAGGTTTTGCCTTCGGGTACTTCCGGCAGGTTGGCAACTTGAAGAAGAGCCTGTTGTTTTTCGGGATCCCAGATAATTTTACCATAACCGTCGGGATTCACTTCAAGCCCATTCATGACTACCAGGTTAACGGAGCGAGCTTCTAAAATGGAAAGCATTTCCTCTTTTTGCTGCAGTTCGGTTTCAAGTTCGGTGATACGCGCTTCCTGGTTATTGAGGGTCGCATTTTGGTTGAATACGAATACCACCAACGCAAGCGAAATAAGTAAAAGTGCAACGGAAGCGGCTATAGCCAGTTTTTTGCGACTATACCCATTGGTGGCGGTACGCTCATCCTTGTCGGAATCCGTAGCAGGAGTAAGCTGATCACCCCAAGAATGGTTTTCATTCTGTTGTTTTTCCATAAGATTCACCTTTTTATTAGAAACTCCATGGTTCGTTTTCCAGATGGCAGCTTAAATGGTGAATATGAACTCGTGTCAGCGCCTGATTAATACACAATAACTCAATAATCAAATTTAAGGTAACAAAAATCAACTTGTCTGCAAGGTAAAAAACAATTACCCTTTTGCTTCTGTATAAAAATAAATTTTCAAAAACCGATCTCTTTTGCCCTGGTTACTTGAAATGACACTGCTGGTATCAAGCTTTATGCTGGTACCCCATCTTTATATCGGCTGGCGGGCGGAACGCTTGCTTAAGAAACAATCTGGAAAATTATATCCACGATTAATCCTCTATTTCTTTCTTTTAAGTTTTTATTGCCTCCCCGCAGTGGGCTTGCTATATCACTGGCTTTGGGGTGATCCTGACATGCTTTCTTTGTGGCAGCCCATGAGTTACTGGTTCTGGTTGGGTCTGGTCTTCAGCTTCCAGTTTCTAACATGGCTGATTATTTTAGATTTCGTGAAGCTGTTGGCACGATTTATTTCAAACCTGAAGCGCGGCCGTATTGAGAAGTATTATCGCAGAGCGTTTTATGCTTTGGCGATCGTCCTATTTATGTTTACCGCGGCAAAAATGATTTATGATACCCGGAAAATACAGGTTGAAAATATCACCTGCGAAATAGCAGAACTCTCCCCTGCGCTGCAGGATTTTCGTATTGTGCACATTACCGATATCCAGGCTGATGAATATACCGGTCGCCCGGAGATTGCGCGATATATAGAAAAAGTAAATGCACTCAACCCAGACTTAGTGGTTTTTACGGGTGATTTGATTTCGTACGGAACCGATTTCATTGCTATGGCGGCCGAAGAATTAGCAAAGGTTGAAGCTCCTTACGGCACCTATGCCGTGGTTGGCGACCACGATTACTGGGCAGATGTCTCCCACTTTGAAAAGGAATACGCCAAATACGATATCAAGCTGCTGCAAGATCAAAACAAGATTATACCGGTGGGACAGGACAACCTGCTTTTAACGGGGATCACCGAAGTGTACAGCAAGCAAGTTCCCGGCGATTCATTAGATGCGCTGACAAATGAGCATGTATCTATGTCCCTGCGAATACTGGCTTCCCATCAGGCTACCGAGAAAGTAATAAACCAGGCAAAAACCTCGGGTTATGAGCTGCTGTTGGCCGGGCATACCCACGGCGGACAACTGCGTGTTCCTTTCATGTTTACGACGTTCTCTGCGGCCGAGCAAGATACGCCTTATTTGAGCGGCACCTATCGTTTTGATGATCTTTTAATGAATGTGGATAACGGCCTCGGTTTTACGCTGGCCCCCGTTCGGTATAATGCGCCGCCCACCATTTCGGTTATTAATTTGAAGTCAGCTTCGCAGTAACGCTATTATCCATCTTGGATTTCTCACTCCGCGGTAGCTATGCTCTTCTGGGCAAAGTAAAATTTCCTACTCTCTCAGCAACGCCATCATCCTCTCCGCATCATTCGTCGGCTCTTCGCAACTATAATTCCGGCACACGTAAGCGGTTGGTTTTCCGTTTTGCATTTTTTGATGCGCGGTAAAGGGAGCAATATCTCCCAGTATATTATCACCCGGGCTATTTAAAATAAGCACTTTATGCGGGTAATATTCCTCCCGGAGTTTTTTAAGTAATTCCCGGGTTTTAGGTTCATCTTTATTACCGGCAATAACCACTTCAAAAGCGTTCCCGGTTGCCCATAAGTGCGCTTGCAGAAGTTGGGTAAAAGAGGCGGGCGCCTGCCGGGCTGTTTTAGCTGTAGATTGCATTATGTTTTCCACCTTTTGCTCCCAATCGGGTGTAGCAGTAATACGGCCGAGCCGCAACAGGTTTAGTGCTGCCACCGAATTGCCGGAGGGGAGGGCGCTGTCAAAATACTCTTTCTTTCGTCCGAGCAGCTCTTCGCTTTCACTGGAGGTAAAAAAGAATCCGCCCTGCTGCTCGTCCCAATGCGTTTCAATAAACATCGTTTGTAGATGTATTGCTTTCTGCAGGTATTCGGTTTTAAACGTTGCTTCATAGAGTTCAATGAGTCCCCAGATTAGAAAAGCATAGTCATCAGTGGTTCCCGCAATCGCTGCTTTGCCATCACGATATCGATGCAAAAGGGTCCCGTTATCATTCTGTAAATGCTCATAAATAAATTGGAGTGCACGTTCAGCTTGTGTAATGTATTCAGCATTATCAAAAATGCGCCCCGCTTTGGCCAGGGCCGCAATAGCCAGTCCGTTCCAGTCGGTTAGTATTTTATCATCCAGGAAAGGGCGTTCGCGTTTTTCCCGAACATCAAAAAGCTGCTTTTTGATGTCATTGAGCTTTTGCTTCAGAACTGCTTCGTCTATATCGCGATCGTCAGCTAATTCAACTATCGATTTTGTTCGATGTAAAATATTCTTGCCCGTACGCCTCCCGGTCGATTCATCAGCATAGTTGCCTTCTTCTTGCAGGTTAAATACTTCGATCGCCAGTTCAGTATCTGCGCCTGAAAAGATTTCGCGAATTTCATCAATTGTCCATACGTAAAACGTCCCTTCTTCGCCTTCACTGTCAGCGTCTTCGGCCGAATAGAAAGGGCCGTCTGCATGCTGCAAATCCCGCAAAAGATACGTTGCAATGTCATGCACGGTTTGTTCGAACAGGGGGTTACCCAGCAACTGAAATCCTTCGGTATAGGCCATCAGGTGCATGGCCTGATCGTAGAGCATTTTTTCGAAGTGGGGCAGCAGCCAGTGGGCATCGGTAGAGTAGCGATGAAATCCGCCCCCGAGATGATCAAAAAGTCCACCGTGACGCATCGCCGTTAGTGTTTTTTCCACCATTTTACCGGCTTCTTCTTTCCCTGAAGTATGTGCGTAGCGAAGCAGAAAAATGAGTGTGTGGGGCGTTGGAAATTTCGGCGCGCTCCCGAACCCGCCGTGAACAGCGTCGAATGTTTTTTTGAGCTGGTTGTAAGCTTTTGGCAGAATATCATCCGGCAGGGTACCGGAGCCGTCGGGTTGAATAGACTTTTGAAACGCCTGCGTGATTTCTTTCGCCGAGCCGTTTACCTTATCGCGCTCATTATCCCAAAGGTGGGCCAGTCGGGGTACCAATTCCATCATGCCGGGCTGCCCCTGTCGTCCCGTTTTTGGTATATAGGTAGCGGCGTAAAACGGTTTCTTATCCGGGGTCATTATAATGGTTAACGGCCAGCCGCCGCGACCGGTGAGCATCTGGCACACGTGCATATAGGTGTTGTCAATATCGGGGCGTTCTTCTCGGTCTACTTTTATATTGATGAAGGTTTTATTCATCAGTTCGGCCACGGTTTCATCCTCAAATGATTCGTGGGCCATCACGTGGCACCAGTGGCAGGTGGCGTACCCGATGGACAAAAATATTGGTTTATCCTCTTTCTTCGCAATTTCGAATGCTTCCTCACTCCACGAAAACCAATGGACAGGGTTATCGGCATGTTGCAGCAGGTACGGGCTTTTGGCTTCGGAAAGAGAGTTTTTGTTTATTGAAGGCATCGATTTTGGGATTGGTGGCAATTATCAGTCTTAACTGAAAATACCAATAAATAAACAGGGCTGAAATGTATGGTTATAGCAGGCGCGGAATTAATTTCTCTTCGAAAAAGGGGAATTTAACGTTATATTTACAGCCTCAAATTTTTCAATATCAATTTATCTAAAATACCAACTTATTCATGGCTAAAGAACGAACATTGACGATCCTAAAACCCGATTGCGTACGAAAAGGACTGATCGGAGAGGTAACCAAACGCATTCAGGAAGCAGGATTTACCATCGTTGCAATGAAGATGACACGCCTCACGCTCGACACCGCCGGCGGGTTTTACGCCGTTCACAAAAACCGGCCTTTTTATGATGAGCTATGTGAATTTATGAGCAGTGGCCCTTGTGTACCAATGATTCTTGAAAAAGAAAATGCTATTGAAGATTTCCGAACGTTTATCGGTGCTACCAATCCCGATGAAGCCGAAGATGGAACCATTCGTGCCGATTTTGCCGATAGTGTGGGTGAAAATATTATTCACGGTTCCGATTCGGTTGAGAACGGCAAAAAAGAAGCCAACTACTTTTTTACCGAGGCAGAAGTGGTAGCAAATAAGGCTTAATTATTCAGTTATATTTTTACTGATCGCCCGGTTGTTGACGGCCGGGCGATTTATTTTTCAATTTATACCCAGCAAGCAAATGAAAATATCTCAGCTTCTTTTCCTGCCCATCATACTTTTTGTCATTTCATGTACATCGGAAAATAACCAAAAAGATGTTTATGAAAACCAGGCCGATTCGGTTCGGGTAGGAGCAGCGGTCTTACTTGAAAGTCATCTTGATGGGTTGCAGGGAAAACGCGTAGGTTTGGTGATGAATCCTACCGCCCGCGTAGGCGACACTCATATGCTTGATACGCTTTTAGCTCGTGATGTTAATGTAACAGCCCTGTTTGCACCCGAGCACGGTTTTCGGGGTGATTTTGGCGCCGGGGAAACGATTGAGGATGGTATAGATCAGGAGACGGGACTGCCGGTTTTTTCACTCTACGGGCAGACCAAAAAACCGACGCAGGAAATGCTTGATAAGGTAGATATTTTGCTGTTTGATATGCAGGACGTAGGTGCTCGTTTCTATACGTATAATGTTACGCTCGGCTTGGTGCTGGAAGCGGCTGCAACAGCCGAGGTGCCGGTCTGGGTACTCGACCGGCCGAATCCGGCGGGAGGGAATTACGTTGCCGGCTGGATGCTCGACGAACAATATGAGTCGTTCGTAGGAGCGTACCCAATTCCGATGGCACACGGCATGACGCTTGGCGAGCTGGCCAAAATGATGATTGGAGAGCGCTGGCTGGAAACGGAATTGAAGCCCCGGCTGAAAGTCATCCCAATGAAAGGATGGAACCGCTCGATGAAATGGCCCGAAACCGGACTTGAATGGTATCCGCCGTCGCCCAATCTGCCTGCATTTGAGCACGCTTATATGTATCTGGGAACTGTCCTGTTTGAAGGAACAAATCTCTCTGAAGGGCGCGGCACACCGGATCCATTTCTTACGATCGGATCACCCCAAACGGAAATTACCGACCAGCAAGTCATTGAACTGAAAGAACAGTTCCCGGCCGTACAGATTGAACGCATTACCTTTACACCAAAGTCGATGCCCGGTAAAGCACCAAGTCCAAAACTGGAAGGCGAAACGTCTTACGGCGTAAGTTTATCCATTAAAAATTATGACAAATTTGAGCCGGTAACATTTGGAGTGAGGCTGTTGGAGTTGCTTTTGGAAAATACTGAGGGCAGCAAACAAACGGACTTCATCTACAAACTGGCGGGCTCAAAGGATGTGCAGTCGTTTAATATCAGCTGGCAGGATGAAATCGAAAAGTTTAAAGAACAGCGCGAACCGTACTTGATCTATGACTGATGTTTCTTCCTGCTCCACTCGTAGCAAACCAGCGCTGCACTGACGGAAGCATTGAGTGATTCCACATCGTTGTGCATGGGAATAGAGAACGAGTAGTCGCAGTGCTCCAGCGTTTTTTGACGGATGCCGCTCCCTTCATTACCGATGACAAACGCCAGCGCGCGATCTACTTCAAGGTCCCACAGTTTTTGTTCGCCTTCCATCGCCAGTCCGGCAATCCAGAAACCAGCGTCTTTCAGTTTCATGATGGACTGATTTAAATTTCCCACGCGTACAATCGGTATTTTTCCCGCGGTGCCGGCCGATGTTTTAAATACGGTGGGGCTGATGGGCGCCTGCCGGTGTTTGGGGACCAAAACGGCATTGATTCCGGCTGCCGCCGCACTGCGCAAAATGGCGCCTACATTACGCGGATCTTCTATTTCATCAAGCAGTAGAATCGCAGGGTACTCGTCCGTGTCGATATTATCGATCCAGTCGCCGAACTCCTGGTATTGGATGGTGCTCATTAACGCAACAACACCTTGATCATTGACGCCGCCAACTAGCTCGTGCAATTTGGCGCCGGGAACGTGCGATACCGGAATGCGATGCTGGGAAGCCGTATTAAGAATGGATGAAATATTGTCATCGCGCAGCGAATTTCGCACAAAAATTTTTTCGACGCGATCTGCTTCTTTTTGCAGGGCTTCCCTGATAGGATTACGACCGTAAATATAGATATTTTCGTTATCGGTTGACATTGTTTTCGTAGTTGACAATTTCACTTTTTAGGTTCACATTAATACCAATGGGTTTGCAAAAAATTAGGTTGTAACTATGGATGACTATGAACGCAGTTCTGAAAATTTTTTACCATCCGACGCACCGGAAAATACAAAAAAATGGCAGAGGAATGAGAAAATATCCCGGTTGATTAGTCGGGCTCATTCAGTAAACTTTTTACAGATTGTAGCTGGTTTAAGTCAGGTGTTTTTAGGAATGGCCGTTGTGGTTATTTCTGTTTTGGGACTTATTCAGCCATTTTGGCTGTCAACGGTAATGAGTATTATCGCAAGTGTAACAACGATGATTGGCATCTATTTTTGTTATGCAGCTATATCAACCTTTGATTCGGACACGCTGCTCCGCAATGCCATGCGGCGAATTATAGAGGAGCAGAACTGATATGCCTGATCAACACCACCCGGAAGATCAAGAACGCCTCCAGTCGTATTTGCGGGTTCACTTAAAGGATGATGAACTGTCTTTGACGGATGATGAGCAGATTAATATCCTGAAAAAGAAAAACCGCAAGCAAAACTGGTTTCTGGTCATTAATATTGCAGCTATTCTATTTTTTGGCTACTCGTTTTTTTATAATATCACTCAGCTTGGGGATACATTTCTCTATATCCTTTTCGGGGTTTTTGTATTAAACGTAGCACTGATCTTTTTCCAGAAGAAACAGCTTACCAAGTTGATTGATTACCTTCAGCACAAATCAGGTCAGGCATAAGATTATTGGCTTTTTAGTAGCTTAGGGGATAATTTTTCTGGGAATTAATTTACCAATGAAAGCACAAAACAGTTATAGCCTTTTCAAATTTTTTAATGATGGCGGCGATGGATTTTTGAATATCGCTCATCGCGGTGCCAGTGCGTATTTTCCGGAAAATACGATGGCGGCTTTTCGCGGTGCTTTTGAAATGCAGGCCGAGATGATTGAGCTGGATGTGATGCTCAGTAAAGACGGCGTGCCGGTAGTGTTTCATGATGCCAAACTAAACCGCCATACCGACGGCAACGGCCTGGTTAACTCCTGCATGCTGGCTGAGCTTAAAAAGCTGGATGCCGGCTCTTGGTTTGATAAGAAATTTGCCGGTGAGCAAATACCCACACTTGAAGAAGTGCTGGAGTTTGCACAGAGAAAGATCGCTCTCAATATTGAAATCAAAACCGAAGCGGTGACGGATGAAGTAAAAGGAGGGGTCGAAGAAAAGAGCCTGCAGCTCGTAGAAAAATATGGGATGCAGGATTACGTTCTTTTTTCGAGTTTTGATTACCGCGCGGTGAAACACCTGAAGCAGTTGCAGCCGGATATCCTTGTGGCACTGCTTTACGAGAAACGCCAGTCGGCCGGCCGCTTTCCCTCTCAGCTGGTTTCGGCTTACAAAGCAGATGCGTTCAATTGCAGCTACCGGCAGCTAACTAAAAAGTGGATGGAAGATTTAAAATCACACGATATTCCTGTTTTTGTTTATACCGTAGATCAGCCCAAGCGCATGCGATCACTGATTAGC
>JAFGWN010000041.1 GCA_016937115.1 Balneolaceae bacterium
CCGCTCTGCCCGTATGCCAAGTCGGTTATAGAACGGGATGAGTCGTTGCAGGATGTGTTGATGTGAGAACCATGCAGAAGCTATTTAACACAACATTATTACAATTATGAACACATCTGTCACACCATATGATCCCTCCTGGCCCGATTTACCGGCTCCGGACGAGTGGCTGGAAACGCTTGAGACGGTTCACTTGTGGTCGCAAATTATTGGAAAGATTCGGCTGGAACATATGCCATGGATTAACCACTGCTGGCATGTGCCCCTGTATGTTTCATCGCGCGGACTCACCACCTCACTGATTCCGCATCCCTCCGGCGGATTTGAAATTGAATTCGACTTTATGAATCACAAGCTGGAGATTCGAAAGGTGAACCAGGAGAGTATCTCTTTCGAGCTGGAACCACTAACTATTGCGGACTTTTATACAAAGACGCTTGATATTCTCAGCCAGTTGAATATTGAAGCCGACATCTATCCTAAGCCGGTTGAGTTACCCGATCCCATTGTTCCATTTCCGGAAAATACCGATCTAATAGCCTACGATAGCGAAGCGATTCATCGTTTCTGGTTGGCATTAACCCATGTTCAACGAGTCTTTACTCAGTTCAGGTCGGAATTTTCAGGGAAAGTGAGTCCGGTTCATTTCTTTTGGGGTGCCTTTGACCTGGCTGTGACCCGTTTCTCCGGACGACCGGCGCCCAAACATCCGGGAGGTGTGCCCAACTGTCCCGACTGGGTCATGGAGGAAAGCTATTCTCACGAACTGTCAAGTGCCGGATTCTGGCCGGGCAATGGGTTCGGAGAAGCTGCATTTTATTCGTATGCTTATCCCGAACCCGACGGGTTTCAGAATGCTGTGATTAAGCCGGAAGAAGCACACTATAATCAAGAATTGGGAGAATATATTCTTCCTTATCAGTCTGTGAAAAATACATCAAATCCGGATGAAACCCTGCTCGATTTTCTCCAAACAACCTATGAAGCCGCGGCCGTTAACGCGGACTGGGATAGAAAAGCCCTCGAAAAATAACTCATCCCTTACTGATTAATCTGTCCACGACCCGGCTAAGGAATTCAGGCCGCATGGCCAGGCAGAAAAAAACTTGGGTTCATGATTATTCCCGGTAAAAGCTGAATCACCCTTTGATCTTAAATCCGGTTTATTCATCTTACCTTTGGCCATGAAGCCTTTTACAAGTGTGGAGATTAAATATTTTGATAAAGAAAATTCCTTAGCTGTTAAGGAATGGATTTCAGAACCTTAAAGTTAATGGCACATTCTCACGATCACGAAAGCGGTACGAAAAACCTGAAGGTAGCTTTCTTTATTAATTTAGGTTTTACATGTATTGAAATAGTTGGCGGGGTTTTTACCAACAGTATCGCTATAATTTCCGATGCGCTTCATGACCTTGGCGACAGCCTTTCGCTGGGCCTTGCCTGGTATCTTGAAAACAAGGCTTCTAAAAAGGAAGCTACCAAAACCTTTAGCTTTGGTTATGCCCGCTTCCGGTTGCTGGGTGCATTGATAAATGCACTTGTACTGATAGGTGGTTCGGCTTATATTATTTTTGAAGCGGTACAACGTTTTCAGAACCCGGAACCGATAAAATCGTTCTGGATGATGGGCATTGCAATAATCGGTGTGGCAGCAAATGGCTATGCGGCCTGGCGAACAAAAGGCGCAAAATCTCTTAATGAAAAAGTAATAAGCTGGCACCTGTTGGAAGATGTACTGGGCTGGGTGGCGGTTCTCATTGTTTCAATCATTCTGCAATTCAAAGACTGGTATTTTCTTGACCCTGCCCTATCTATTGCCATAACTTTATTCATTCTCTACGGTGTTGGCAGAAGGCTTTGGGATACAGTTTACTTGTTATTACAGGGTGTACCGGAAGGTATAGACGTAGATGAAATAAAGGTAAAATTGCAGGAAGTGGGGCATGTGCAATCTATTCACCATACACATGTCTGGTCGCTGGACGGGCAATATCATGTGTTTACGACACATCTCGTTCTTGAGCATATTACGGAATACAAACAGATAGATGAAGTCCGGCAGAGCGCATTAGAAGCTTTGAAGGAATACGATTTTTATCATTATACGATTCAGGTAGAATTGGATAGTAAAACCTGCGAACTCAGTAAATAAAATACTATTTTATTTTGACAGGCTGCTACTATGGCCATAAAATAAGTGGAGAATAAAAAATTAGTTACTGATTGGAAAACTTTATTAAATCGCTAAATTTTGTCCCTAAGATATGGGCAGCGTTGAGCTATATAGCTATAATGGGATTTTCATTATTTCTTTTTTTTGGCAGAAGTATTCAGGAAATAAGAATTGAGTTACTTACAGACATGATTCCGGGTTTTTATAAACACGTCTCAAACTTTTCCTTGACTTTAATGATTTTTGTGACATTAGGATATATAGGACTGTTGGTGGGTTTAAAGTTAAAACACCTAACAGTTATTGGAATAATCATTGGAATTACAAATTTGGTTTTTGAATTTTTTATTCCAATTCTAAATACACCTGACAAAACAGACGCTGTTTATGGAATTTTCGGCGTGATTTTAGGACTATTGTTTTTGTATGCAATGAATATCTCAGGGTTAAAAAAGAATGAATTATAAAAACGAAAACACAACATTGTATAAGAGCAATAGCGGGTGAAGTGGTAAATCAAGGTCTGTGGATTTAATAAGTTTTGGTGGTGGTGCATAGGTATCTGCCTTGAAATCCCCTACTGCTCTTATACCTGACCGTTAAAATTCACCTACTATAACTGCCACGCACCCGGCTCAGGGTCTCAGGGCTTACGCCCAGATAGGAAGCCACCAGATTCAGCGGCACGCGATTCAGAAACTCCGGATTCTGCTCGATCAGGCGGGCATATTTTTCCTCGGCCGTAAGTCCCAACGCATTTTCCACCCGTTGCTGAAGGGCTACATAGGCATTCTGAAACATGATACGCTGATACCGTTCGTAGGCGGGAATTTCTTCAATCAGTTTTTCGTGATTCTGCCGGTCAAGCATTAGCAGCTCACTGTCTTCCAGCACTTCAATATTTAAATTAGTGGGCGTTTGGGTAAAAAAGCTTTGCAGGTTTGCCATCCACCAGCCCTCAAAAGCAAACCGGATAACATGCTGGTTCCCTTTCGAATCCACCGTGTAAGAATAGAGTGATCCCTTCTCCACAAAAGCTAATTCGCGGCATACATCGCCTTCTTGAAGTAGAAATTGACGCTTGAGCATTCGCTTGGGACGAAAATTATTTCTGCACATCTCCCACTCCTCATTGGTTAACGACACATGCTCCTGAAAACTTTCCTTTAATGTTTCAAACATCTTTTCCCGGCTTTAAACGTTGTCAGATCTTATCTGAAAATGTACAGGGAAATATCAGAAAATAAAAAGGCAGATATTCTCAATGAGAATACCCGCCTTGTATGCACATGGGGTGTTAGCCGTCGGTTAATTTTTGATAAACTGAACGTTTAGCTGTAGTTTGATTTTATCGCCTACCACCACATTTCCAGCTTCAGTTACAGCACTCCACGTGAGGCCAAATTCTTTTCGGTTGATAATGCCTTCAACTTCAAATCCGGCTTTGGTCTGACCATATTGGTCAGTAACCGTACCACCGTGTACCACATCGAGTTCGATCTCTTTGGTTACATCACGGATCGTCAGTTCGCCGGTTACTTTGTATTCCCCGTCGCCGACTTTTTCAAAGCTTGTGGACTCAAATTTAAGCTGTGGATGTGCTTCGGCATTAAAGAAATCGTCAGACTTGAGGTGCTGGTCGCGATCTTCATTATTGGTTGAAATACTATCAATATCAGCAGCAAAGGTTGCTTTGGCATTTTCAAAATCATCGCCGTCGGCTTCGATTCTTCCGTTGTATGAGCCGAAACTTCCGGTAACGGTCGAAATTACCAGGTGCTTGACTTTAAATTGCACTTCCGAATGCGTTGGATCAATGTTCCATAAGGTTTTCGTTGCAATAGTCATAGTAAATATAGTTTAGTATTAAACAATTTATTCATGCTTAACATACTGCTTGGAACCTTATCCTCCATTGATATATGACAGGAAATAGTCTTGATAAATATCAATGGTGTGTTACTCATTCTCAACTTCGAAAAGTCAATTCATTCTCTATAAATTACTTCCAATGCCTTTCACATCTGTTTTTTCAAATTGAAATCTAAATTGTGTTCCATTTTTATTTGAAAAGTGAGTATAGCCTTCCAATTGTTTTGCCAGCAGCTTGATTAACGTTATCCCAATAGTCGATGAGTTTTCTTGTATAACATGGTCGGGTATGCCTACCCCATTATCTACGACCTCAACTACTACAATTCCATCTTTTTCATGCAGATGAATAGCCATCTCTCCTTCTTTTTGATTTTTAAATGCATGCTTATAGGCGTTAGAAACAACTTCATTCACCATCAAAGCACACGGAATTGCCTGATTTATATTCATTGGTACCTGCTCAATTTGCAGATCTACAGTAATCTGATTTTCTGTAGCATATATTTCTTCCAGACTATGTAGTAACTGATTAATATTTTCTCCAAAATTCAAATGAGACAAGCTTTCCGAACCGTACAATAGTTCGTGAATAGTAGCAATGGTTTGAATACGCTGCTGGGCAGATCTAAGTGCTTCCTGCAGGTCAAGATCCTCACTTTCCATAGCTTGCAGTTCCATCATGCTTGTAATAATCGCCAGGTTATTTTTTACCCGGTGATGAATCTCGGCCAAAAGCGTTTCTTTTTCAGTGAGAGACTCCTTCAACTGCTGTTGGTAGGCGATCTGTTCACTGAAATCCATGGCTTCAACAAAAATGCCATAGACGTCTCCATCCTCATCAACCAAAGGTGCAAACAAAAGATTAAAGATGTATTTTTGCCTTGAATCCTCTTTCTGTTTATTAATTTGAATGGGATCCCCAAAGCCTAAATACGGCTCTCCAGTTTCATAGACTTTTTCCAACAGATCTATATATCCCTGTGCTTCAATTTCAGGAATGACATCAACGACTTTTTTACCAATAATGTGTTCTTGGCCTACCACTTGGCGGTAAGCTTTGTTGGCTATCACATAGCGCAGCTCCGGCCCTTCTAATAAGCATTTGGGAGAAGGCGCTTCTTCGAACATCTCTTTTAACTTATCACGGTCGGCTTCTGCCTTCTTGCGCTGAACATGCTCCTCCTGCAGCAATGAGCTCAACTGCTCTTCAAGCTTTTTTTGTTTTGTAATATCCACACCAGTGCCAATAATATATATTTGACCATCCTGCTCCAGCTTCTCGGCATTAAAACGAAATACCGCTTGTTCTCCACCGTCTACATTCAACGTTAATTCAAATACCTGATAACCTTCGTCAAGTACTTTTTGGATCTGCTCTGGTACCTTCTGTTTATCAGTCTCATGAACAAACTCTGCGGCTGATCGTCCTTTTATTTCCTTCGGAGGTAGACCGAACACTTCAATCGAATGTTCATTAAATTGAACCACCCTCCCTTCTTGATCTAATACGTAAAATACACCCGGTAAGCTATTCAGGACAGTTTCTGTAAATTCTTTTTCTTTTCTGAGGGTCCTCTCTTGTTGTTTTCTATCACTTATGTCCCTGAATATTAGACACGTCCTCATTTCTCCAGCAAAATTTTCAAATACTGCTGAAGTTAATTCAACAGGTATTTTATGACCATCTTTATGAATATAGTTCAGCTCACCTGTAAACTTTCCCGTTTTAGAACGCTCCGCTAACGCTTTTTCCAACTTCATATCCTTCGCTACTATACCCTCTCTACCTCGTTTAATAATTTCATCTTCTGTCAAACTTAATATGTTACAAGCTGCCTGATTAGCCTGAAGAATATCGCCATTGGGTTTTGTTAACATAATACCATCCAAGCTATTCTTGTAAAGCATTTCATTACTTAACTGGGCATTCATTTCACCAGTAAGATTTTTATACATAGCCAACTGGTACGTATGGTCATTTCCCTCAAATGTTACCGGGTTTGTAATAACATGTACATATATAAATTCACCATTCTTTTTTATGTGTTTCCATATCCCCTCTTCACTAAATCTCTCATTATCTGCCTGTGATAAATGACTTTTCAGTTTTGGCACTTCCTCCTCAGGGCGCAGATCAAATAATGTAAAGCTCTGCATCTCTTCTTGGGAATACCCATACAGCTCAACCATTGACTGATTTACATCCTTGATTGAATAGTCTTTGGGATCATAAATCCACATAGGGATAGGGTTTTCGCTGAAGAACTGATCAAAATTTTTAATTTGCATGATGTACCCTTTTGAAACGTAAGTTGATGCATTTGCAAACTTCACGAAATAACCAATAAAAACAAAAAGAGACAGCGTAAAACTTTTGGTATACTACTATAATACCCCTGCATGGGAAGTCCATATTAAAAGGTTTGTTCTAATATTTCCCTGTTGCTTTGTTTGGGTAACAGTAGCTGTTTGACATCAGGCATACATTTTTTTATCACCTAATAATGATACACGAACTATAAGAAAACAAGGGAAATCACGGAAGATGTTCGCAAAGAAAATCAATAATAATTCTATGCTCTCAACAGTAAGAATGCCCCCTCATACCAGCAGAAAAGGGGCCGGAGAATGAGCGGATGTAGGAGGTATAGTTGTCCTATTACCCAGGTACAATAAATATCGGAGGTTAAACTGCTTCTGAAACATTGTAGTTTAGGATTAATTTTATTAATGAGGAGTAGCCCACATTAAAGGTGGGCTACTCCTGTATAGGAATTACCCCTTGTAGGTCAACACGCGTCCCCAGAGGCTCTTGGTGCCCCAGATGCCACGTCGCAGCGTTTCGAGCTGTACAATCTGGCTGTGATCCACGAACATATTCACTTCGGGACCATAATTTTTGATGTACCAGGCAAAAACCTCCGGATCCGCCGCTTCGAACATCAGCTTTTCCAGGCCAATTTCATTGATGAAGGCAGCCGGCACGTCGGTTCTCCACGGGTCGGCATTTTCGGTGATGCCTTCCGACTCAATCATGATCATATAAGCTCCAGCATCCACAAAACGTTTCGCCTGCTTGACGGCATAGTTGGTATCAAGCGTGCCTTCGGATTCCAGTTCGCCTTTGGCCGTATCGCCTCCGGCGCCAAACTGAATACCGATTTCGGGTTTGGCTTTGAGTCCGGCCTCCTGCACTTTCTCGATTAGCCGCAGCCAATCGTCGGTGGGAAGCGTAATAAATCCCGCCGAAAGCTCGATAATATCGAACCCGTAGTCTTTGCAGGTATCAATATATTGATCGACGGCCTCTTTACCCTGGGTAAGCACATACTCCATAAAGCCGCCGGTGGAAACCAGTGTACCGTGGTCGTGGGCAATATCAATTAATTCTTGCACAGCCGGTTTGGGCATGATGGAGAACGATCCACCCGAAAATTTCAGCGAATCCACGTGTTCCCCCATGGTTTCCATGATATCATTGAGATATCGCTTACCCATGACCGCATAATACGGTCCGCGGATTTCGGTAATGCCTGTTTTGCGGGGTTTGGGTTCTCGTTCGTTTTTGTTTAGAAAGTCGAATGTTTTTTTGTCGGCCATAACAGCCACCTCTTATTTATTTTGTTGGAATACGGAAGCCGTATCCGCATAATTCAAATATTTGCTAAGATTCTAATTGTACTTTTGTTAACAGTTTCATCAGATCAGAGACCGCGTGCTGTTCAAAATCCTGCACGGTCTCGACAATCTGGTTACGTAATTCTTTGGATGCATAAGGCTCCGCAAGCCCCTCGAATTTTCGGGTGATCGTCTCCCAGCTCATGGGACGCGTATGAAACCCTTCATAGTCCCTTTTCTCGATGGAATGGGTTTTTCCATTCTTGAGATGCACTGTTAGCTTAGTAGGCATTTCGTCAGGAAAACGGTCGCTGTATTCCTGCCTTGGCGAAACCTTTACTTTTTGCAATAGCGACTGGATGTCATCAGACTCAATGCGTTCCTGATTATACTGGGCTGGCATCACCTGTCCATCGAGCAGTGCCGCCGAAACCATATACTGCAGGCTGTGATCGGCTTCTTCTTTGGTACGAACGATAGTTTTGTCTCCCTCTTCACCTCCCCCAATAATATGGTACGCGACATCGAAGATATCGATTTCAATCTTATCAACTTCTTCAGCTGTAAAGGCATGCTTTTTTTTCAGTTCAATCATGCCTTCAATAGAAGACTGCGAATGGATTTCGGCGTTGTACTTTTTAATGATGGTGTTGGTTACGCGCTGTAGGTCCTCGTTTTGCCAATCAATGGAAAATCTGCCGGCAATGGCATCCATAAAGCCCTTGTTGCCTTCGAAGACAGCGGGCGGACCGGTAATACCGTATGTTGCAAGAAAAGCAGCGTGCGTTCCGCCAAAAGCCGTATGCGGATAGGCCAACCCTTTCCAGTTTGAAAGCGCCCCGGTGCGGGTAACACGCAGGGCATTCAGGGCGGTACCCGCAATGGCGATGGCATTAGCTGTTTTATCTTCATCCAGTCTCAGTGCTTTGGAAACACCGGCTGCTACGGCGTATGCTCCCTGCGTGGTGTGATCGAATCCTTTATCACGGACAGGCGCTTCATCGCTGAGGCGACACTGAATTTGGTAAGCAACACCGAGCGCTGTTAAAAAATCTTTACCACTGAGATCTGTGGTTTCTCCTGCTGCCAGAATAGAACCAATATTATCGCTCGGATGACACGTCTCCCCTTTGGCCAGGTAGCTGTCGTTAAAATCCAGATAGCGGACCAAGCTGCTGTTGTAAAGCGCGGCGCGGTCGGGCGTCGTTTTTCCGCCACCAATCAAACTACTCATCCCAGAGCCGCCAAAGTCTTCTGTCATCTGGCGTATAGCCTTTACCGGCGGACCTTCCACCGCA
>JAFGWN010000005.1 GCA_016937115.1 Balneolaceae bacterium
AAGTTCCTGTTCGCGTTGTTGTACCTGTTGATCCGACATTGAACCTCTGCTGGATTGATATGCTGCTACTTCATCTTGATATGCAGTGGCTTTCTGGGTCAACTCTTGCTGTTTTTGCGCGATAAAATTGCTTAGCTCCTCTTGAACCTGCTCTACCTCAGGAAGCTGGCTCATAACCTCCTGCGTATCAAGATATCCAATCTTAACTTGTGCTACGGCCGATGCCGATGCCACAAAAAGAAAGAGAACTGCAGTTGATAGTACCTTTTTGATCATAGTAAGCGTGTTTTTTACGTGTGTTTATTTAAAACTTGAGAATATAACAATCAGTGGATTGAAATTCCTTTCAATTACTTAACGAAACACCAAGCTCCTGTAGTACATCTTGATTTAAATTCCACTGTTTTTGTCCAAATAAAAGGGATGAATTTTTTGCACGGTCAAAAATAAAATCAAAATCGCCGCGCCGCGCAACGGCTGTTATTGCTTCATAAATGTTTCGCTGTATGGGTTTTAGCAGTTCCTTTTGCTTTTGGAAATACTCACCTTCAGGCCCGAACTTTTGTTCCATGTACTGTTTCCGGGCCTGCTGCTTTTGTTCAATTTGTCGCTGTTTCTCCCGGCGCACCTCATCGGTGTAGAGTATCTCTTTTGTTTCGAAATCTTCTTTAAGCCGATCAATTTCATGCTGCATCTTTTCAAGTTCGGCTCGCCACTGTTCACTTATCACCCGCAGCTGCTGCTGTATACCCTGATACTCTGGTACCTGGTTTAGTATGGTATCGGTGTTTACATAGCCCATTTTTTGCTGTTGCGCTTCTGCTTCAGCACATAAAACAAAGGTAAAGGCTAACACATAACAACCAATATGTTGCAACCTACGGATCAAAATGGTGCGCCTAAGTTAAACAGAAACTCCCATTCGCCCGCGTTAACTGCGGGATTGGCTCCGGGTATACCATCCAGACGGTAACCGTAGCTGAGATCGACAAGACCAAGAATAGGCAAAAATATGCGTACTCCTAAGCCGGTTGCCCGCTTCACTTGAAACGGTGCAAAGTCCTCGAAATCGCGATACGCATTTCCGGCGTCAAAGAATGTATACGGGATAACCTGCACCTGCTGTTCCTGCACCGCAGATAAACGCAGTTCGAGTGAATACTTGCTGAATAAGCGTCCACCGATTTCTTCTCCTCCCTCACGCGGCGAAATAGATTGTTCACTTCCGCCCGGATATCCACGTAAATCAATATTATCGTTAATAAAACTTTGTCGCTGCTGTAGTTGAGTTCCGCCCAGGACAAAACGTTTAAAATCGCTGCGCTGACCACTTCCCAGGTAGCCAAGGTAACCGTATTGGATACTATTCGTCATTACCAGCTTTCCGGTTATGGTGGTATGGTTTTCGTACAATCCCTTGAATTTATAAAACTGTGAAAAACCCGGAAGCGGCGGTGCTATTTCGCCCGAAAGCCGAATTTTTGATCCTCTCGTTGGGTTAATCAGACTGGGGCCAAGTGAATTACGTTCAAGTACCTGTTGAAAACTCAGGATACTTGAAGTCCCCTCGGCCAGGAACTGTGCGCCACCTTTAATATCATATAACTGATAAGAGATAATGCTCTGTTGCTGAAAATAATCATCCGGCCACTTGAGACGGCGACCCAGCGACACACTGCTCGAAAATAGCTTGTTCTTCTCATCAGGCAATAGCTGACGTTCTCTTTTAATCAGGTCATAGCTAAAGTTAACACCCAGTGAATGGGGTTTGCCGCCCAGCCACGGCTCCTGAAAACTCAAATTATAGCTCTGGTAGCCCCGGCCCGAGATCTGTGCTCCAATTGAAAGCTTCTGCCCGTCTCCGGAGGGCACCGGATTCCATCCTTCTCCTTTGATTGCGCGCTGCAAGGAAAAGTTATTGAAATTAACGCGGGCGGATAAAATCAAGCCTATATTACCGCCGCCATAACCGCCGGAAAACTCAAAGTTATCGGTGCTTTGCGACTCCTCTAACTGGTAGTTGATATCTACGGTTTTCTTCTCCCGATTAGCATCCAGCGTGGGATTTATGGTTTCGGGACGGAAGTAGCCAAGTGTGCCGAGCTCGCGAATGGTACGGATAATAGCCTGGCGGCTGTATGTATTTCCGGGAACGGTTCGCAGCGTGCGACGTACCACATCATCATGCGTTTTGGTATTGCCCGTAAAAGAAACCTCTTTGATGGTAGCGATTTCATCCTCATAAATATTTACGGTAATATCTACCGAATCTTCACCAACTATTTCAATGTTAGGTTGTACCTGTGAAAACAGATATCCTGCATTTTGATAAAGACTGGTTACATCGCTTCCGTCTTGGGTTGGTGTGGTACCTATATTTTGTTCAAATTTTGTTTGGTTGAATACATCACCTTTTTCAAAATCGAGTACCTGTGCAAGCTGTTCATCCGTATAAACAGTATTGCCGTCCCATTCGATATTACGCACTTTATATTGGCGGCCTTCAGAAACGGTCATATTTACTTTTAGTCCTGTAGCCGGTGTATTAAATACAAACAGACGATTTTGATTGTAGGGAAATGTGTAGATCGTATCTTCTAATACCCGGAAGTCAAGGTATCCGTGCGATCCGTAGAATGACCGCAAATTTTCTTTCGCAGTCTCATACTCTTCTTCTTTATACACTTTCTTGGAAAAGAATCTCCACCACTTATCCTCTTTTACCGATTCAAGTGACTTGCGCAATGCACGATCAGAAAACTTTTCATTACCTTCGAAAGAGATGTTCTTGATTTCCAGACGTTCGCCGGGTTCAACATCAAAATAGAGTTTTACCCGGTTACGTACCGTATCAACTTTACCGGTAGACACGTCAACTTCGGTGAACCAGTACCCTTTTTCTTTATAATATCTTTTTATGGTATTTACCGCCTGTACCTGGGATGATTTCGTAACCGCAAAGCCCGGCATTAAATTAAGGCGCTCTCTGATATCACTCCGTTGCGACCGCTTTGCACCCCGAATTTCAAAAGATTGCAACCGGGGCTGCTCCTGCACGCATACCTGCAGATAGATGCCATCAGCGGTTGCCTGCTTGCGTAAAATCTCAATATCGGAAAACAACCCGGTTTGATACAACCGCTCAATGGCAGAAGACAAGTCTTCACCCGGAATCGTTATAGTCGACCCTTTCTGAAAACCCATTTGGCTTTTTACGAAGCTGGGGCGGGTTGTTGTAAGCCCTTCAACATCAATGCCAAGAACTTCGTACTGTTGGGGTGTTGCCTCTAAGGGATTTTCAATGGTGAAGGTAGAAGCATCCTGGGAACAAACCTGGGCGATGCTTTCTTCAGAGAACAGGAAAAAAACTGCTAATAAAAATAGAACGGTCTTTTTTAGATTAATAAAATCTTGAATCACAATTGAGCTTATAGTTAATATTAAATATGAAAATTTAGTTGATTAGCTCCTGAACGAATGACTTAGCCGTTTTCTTTTGTCCGTTTTTATTTTTCAAGGCTCCAAACCGACGATCCCGTTTTTGGTAGGATGATATCGCCTTGTAGAGCTCGTCCCGCCGAAAATCCGGCCAGTATGTTTCTGTGATAAAAAGCTCTGAATATGCCAACTGCCAAAGTAAAAAATTACTGATTCTATATTCACCACTCGTTCGTATGATCAAATCCGGATCGGGTATTGCAGCGGTCGAAAGCTGGTTGTCGATAAGTTTATCGTCAATATCCTTGGGGTCGAGCGTGCCTTCTTTCACTTGCATAGCCAGCTTTTTTACCGCCTCGGTGATATCCCACCGGCCAGAATAGCTAAGAGCCAGACAAAGATGCAGTCCGTCGTTATCTTTAGTAAGTTCAATCACTTCCCGGAGCTTTTGCTGGCACTTATCGGGAAAGCGATCGGTCTGACCTATCGTTGCAAGTTTGATATTGTTTTCATTCAGGTTATCCGCCTCTTTTCGAAGTGTCCTCACTAAGATATGCATCAAAGCATTTACTTCGGCCTTGGGTCGGTTCCAGTTTTCAGTAGAAAACGTATAGAGCGTTAAATACTTCACCCCAATCTGGGCACAAGCTTCGGTAATGTCGCGGACAGAATCCACGCCTGCCTTATGTCCAAACGAACGCATATTACCTTTTCGTTTAGCCCACCGACCGTTACCATCCATAATAATGGCCACATGCCGGGGAATTTTTCCGGCTTTTACCAGATCAGCCTGGAGCTTTTTGTCCTGGCCGCCTTGTGCATTATTTGTTAGTGAAATTGAGTCCAAATCAGTTTTAACTCCTTATTACAAACTTGATATATTAGAGTTTTATGTCCGATAATTCAAGCCCTAACATTTTATAATTTATCAATCTGATCGCGGATAGAAAGCATTTCTACTAATGCCAACGCAGCTTCGGCTCCTTTATTTCCAAAGTTTGATTCAGAAGTTGATCTTTCTGATGCCTGCTCAACATTATCGGTGGTTAAAACGCCGAAAACAACAGGTTTTTTACTCTGCAGATTAAGTTTGAGCACCCCATTATTTACCGCCTGGCAAACATAGTCGAAGTGCGGCGTATCACCACGTATTACCGCCCCAACGGTGATCACCCCGTCAACTTTTGACAGTAATGCCTTAGTAGTAAAAGGAATTTCATACGCACCGGGGCATCGCACGACGGTTACCTGGTCGCCCTGAAATCCCTTACTTTTTAAAACTTCAAGAGCACCTTCTAATAACTTGTCGGTTATAAAGGAGTTCCATTTTGAAGCCACAATACCTACCCGGTACCCATTATCTTCCGCTTTACCCGTAATTGTTTTAATACTCATAAATTATACCGAAACTCCTTTTCTGTGCGCTGATAATAACTTTATTTTATCAACACATTGTATACTTACGGTTAACACTCCAAAATGACGATAGTATGATTTTTTATTTCCATGGAAATCACTTCCGCCTGTTGTAAGCAAATTGCGTTTCCCGGCGAATGCTTCCATTTCTTTCTGAATATCGTAATTATGACTGGGATGAATCATCTCTAACCCATCGATACCGGCTTCAACAAATTTCAAAAGCTCCCGCTCGCTGTACATGCGTCCGGGATGAGCCAGTATAGTCACGCCACCGGCCTGCTTTACAATTTCAATTACTTCTGCAATCGCCACATAGTTACTTTGAATTGTGCCAAGTGCTTCATCACTCAAGTAGCGGATAAAAGCTTCTTTGGCGGTGGCAATATACCCTTTTTTCTTGAGGATTGCCGCTATATGTGGACGCCCGACATTTCTCCCTCCCGCCTCGGCAAGCACTTCATTAATATCCAGGTCCAGGCCTTTTTTTTGGAGCTGCCCAATAATCCATCGCGCACGTTGAACCCGTGCCCTTTTATGCTCTTGCAGTAACGTATTCAATCCTGCATTGGTCACATCAAAATTGTATGCCAGCAGATGGCTTTCCCGATCATTGAAAGCTGTTGTTATTTCCACACCAGGTATTACTTCAATATCAAATTCACGAGCTGTTTTTTGGGCGGGCTTAATACCTTCAATGGTATCATGGTCGGTTAAAGAAATGGCTGAAAGGCCTAACTGATGGGCAGTACGAACAACATCTTCGGGCAACATCTTGCCGTCGGAAGCAGTAGAATGAAGATGTAAATCTGCTTTACCCACACGTAATGATATTAAATTATAAAGGCTGTGTTTATCTTAACAATAACGTTAATTAATTTTGTTTATGCGAAGCTTCTGGCCTTCGTAAATACGAGAGCTCTGCAAGTCATTTGTTTGCTTAATTTCTTGTACCGAAACACCAAATGAATTCGCAATCTCTATCAGTGTATCATTCTTGCGTACCCGATAACGGACCGTCTCCTGTCCACCACCGGAACTGGATGCATAGGCGGCAGTAATATCTTTACCTCCTCTCTGTTCACGCTCTATTTTAGTTTTTTGGCTACGTGAAAACTCATCAACCTGCTTGTAATACGTCTGTTTTCCCCGAGGTACATAAATCGTCAATCGTTCGCCCACCGTTATTGTATTAGAGGTTCCATTCCAGGCACGAATTTGCGAAGCTCGTACATCGTACCATTCCGCAATATGACCAATAGTGTCCCCGCTTTTCACTTTGTACGTTACTTTGGATGATTTGGATGGCGCTTTCGATGTACTTTTGGTACGGGATGAAGACGTAGATTTTGTCTTTTCTGGTTTATTAGTCGGCGTGCTTGCAGCGATCTTTTCTGCACTGCCCGGTGCAAGTGGCACTACAATTTTCTGGCCGGGATGAATCATACTGGACAGTCCATCATTGCTTTCGTAGATAGCCCGAACCGAAGTACCATACTTCTGTGCAATGTGGCCCAGCGTTTGCCCGCGCTGCACGGAATGTACCACCGCGCCACGGCCCCGCTTGTCCTTTGGAATATCTTCGTAGTTCGCCAGGAATTTTTCTTTTTTGCCAACCGGCAGCTTCAACGGATATTTTGATCCCGGCGGTGTAGCCCAGCGCAATAATTCAGGATTATACTCTTTTAATGTCTCTTTGGATATGCCTGCAGCCTTTGCCAGTTCATCGAGCGGCATTAAAGGGTCAACTTTGGCGACATCATACGAATAAAGATCCGCTTCATAATCGTTTTTGAACCCGAACTCTTCTGCATTGAGATTAATCATTGTTGTGGCAATAAAGCCAGGAATATAGCCCTGTGTTTCCCGCGGCAAATGCGCATAAGCCGACCAATAATCTTCCTCGCCGCCCCCGGCTCGAATTGCCCGCTTCAATCCTCTCGGACTAATATTGTAATTGGCAATGGCCAGGTACCAATCATCCCAAATTTCATACAGATCTTTAAGATGCTGCGCTGCCGCACGGGTTGCCTTTTCGGGGTCACGGCGTTCGTCCATCCACCAGTTTACTTCCAGCCCGTAAACCGAACCTGTAGCCTGGATAAACTGCCACATACCTACCGCTGATGCCCAGCTTCGAGCCATGGGATTGAGCCCACTTTCAATCATCGACAGATGAACAAGCTCGGTAGGCACACCCTCTTCCCGAAAAATCTGTTTCATCATCGGGAAATACTTTTTAGAGCGCTGCATCCACCGTTCCATCACTTCCGGACGCTTAAGCGTGTAGTACGTTAAATGACGATTTACATGGTCGTTTTGTACCAACGGAACTTCCGTTTTAGGCTTTGTAATATTTTCCGGGAGTACGTACCGGTCACTCAACCATTCATCCTCACTTTCATATATTTCGCGCTGCACGGCAAACACTTCTCCGTTCACCTGATTTTCAGCTTTTTCAATACCGTAAAACTCTTTGTACTCGGTATAAACGGTGCGATACAGTTCGTTGAACCGTTTATTGCCCGGCAAATCGGGGTAGTCTACCAGTAACTCCTGAATGCCTTCCAGCGCAGATGTCAGGTGTTCTTCTGCAGATAGCGGATCATTATTAATCTGAGCACGGATCGATTGTACATGAGTTTCGTAAATATTACTAATCCGTCTCATTACACTTCTATCTATAGTATTCAACGACTTTCTTGGAGCACTTTTCTCTTCTATTGCTTCATTCTCTTCAGTCAGCGAATCCGTAATTTGCAAATAACTCTCCGGAAGGGTAGCTCTGTCGATTGTTACTTGGGTTGTGTTCTGGGCGGTCAACGCATCTGCATTAATTCCCATTAAAACGATCAAAGAGAAGAGTGCTGATATCTGCTTTTTCATAATATTTTATATGTAGAAAAGGATTTAAGTGTGTTACAAATTATACTAATATTTTAGCTGTATGATATGATCGACTCCATTTTAACCAATCTTAATCCAACCTATATTGTGTCCATTTCTGCACAAGTGGCCATCTTCGCCCGGTTCCGAACGATTTAGTATGTACTTTTAATCCCGGTGCAGCCTGGAAACGCTTATATTCGTTTTGATCAACCAACTGAATAATTCGTTCAATCATTTTTCTATCGAAACCTTTGTCTTCAATCTGACCAACCGACAACTGCTTTTCAATATAAAACTTTAAGATCGTATCTAATATATCGTAATCGGGTAAGCTGTCGCTGTCTTTTTGATCGGGTCTTAATTCTGCACTGGGAGGTTTATCCAAAATTGTTTGTGGGATAATTTCCTTCTCATAATACAAATTATTTAACCACTCGGCTAATTCAAAAACTTCGGTTTTATATAGGTCTGAAATCACCGCCAGCGCGCCATTCATGTCGCCATACAGCGTGCAGTAGCCCGTTGCCAATTCAGATTTATTTCCGGTATTTAAAACCAAGCCTCCAAATTTATTAGAGATAGCCATTAATAACACTCCCCGGGCCCGGCTCTGTATGTTTTCTTCAGCAATGCCAAACGGTTCGTCTTTAAACAATGGTTTTAGTGCGTCAATATACTGCTCGTAAATTTCCTCAATGGGTAACTGGTTATAAGGAATCCCGAGGTTTTGCGCCAGGGTTTCGGCATCAGTGATGCTTCCCTCAGACGAAAATTCCGACGGCATCAATACAGCGGTTACATTCTCGGGTCCCAGAGCTTCGGCTGCCACACAAGCCACCAAAGCCGAATCGATGCCGCCGCTAAGCCCTAAAATTACTTCTGAGGCCACACCTGTTTTAGCCAGATATTGTTGCAAGCCACATGTTAACGCCAAAAAAACACGCTCCATGTTCGATGGAACCTCGGCTACCGTCGTCCCCTTAATCGCAGAGAGGGTCTGGCCGGGATTCCATTTCACATCGATATGGGCCGGTTCAAAAAGCGGTGCGCGGGCAATAATATTGGCATCGGCATCCAACACAAGCGAATCGCCGTCCGAAACCAATTCTGCATTCGCGCCGGTTTGATTGACATAAAATACAGGCAGGCCATATTCTTTAGCTGTTTTCTGCAGCATTCGCTGCCGGTCTTCCGATTTTTCGATGGTAAACGGAGAAGCCGAAATGTTAAAAATAGCATCGGCTCCTTTATGTGCCAATTCCTGCACCGGCTCAACAGGATATGTATGATACTGGATTACACTATTATTTGCCCAGATATCTTCGCATATCGTAATTCCCAGTTTTGCCCCATTCCAATCGATGCATTCAAACGTATCGCTCGGTTCAAAATAACGGCCTTCATCAAATACATCATACGTTGGTAGCAATGTTTTGCGAACAGTTGCCACTACCTGACCTTTATGAGCCATAATTGCCACATTGAAACAAGGGCGTCCTCTTCGATCATCATTTTTTACAACTGAGCCAAAAATAAGTGCGGTCTCATTTGTTTCAGCTATAATTTTTTGATTTGCTCTTTCAACCGCGTCCAAAAAAGCCGGGCGCTCCAAGAGATCCATCGGGGAATACCCACACACACAAAGCTCGGGAAGCACAAGTAAATCGAGACCATCGTTTCCCGCATTCTCCAGTGCCTCTATGATAAGCGTGGTATTCCCGCTTATATCACCGATAGTAGGGTTTAGCTGCTGAACACGTACTTTCATATTGTTTAAGCAATTCAAAAACTATTTATTAGCATCATAAACCTTTTCACCCGCCACCCAGGTTTGCAGTACCTTCGTTTGCCAAATTTCGCTTTCGGGCACTTCAAACAGATTCCGGTCAATAATTATAAAATCAGCCCACTTTCCTTCTTCCAGACTGCCTAAAACATCTTCCTGATGTGCAGCATAGGCCGCATCAATCGTAAACGAACGCAAGGCTTCTTTGCGGCTCATTGCCTGCTCGCCATACCAGCCACCTTCCGGATTCCCCTGGTGGTCTTGCCGGGTGATCGCCGAGTATAATCCGTAAAATGGATTCACGTGCTCAACCGGAAAATCAGAACCTGAAGCAACCACCGTCCCCTGATCCAAAAAAGTTTGCCAGGCGTAAGCTCCTTTTATCCTTTCACTGCCAACCCGGTCTTCTGCCATATTCATATCGCTGGTAGCGTGGGTCGGCTGCATCGAGGCAATCACATTCAATTCCTTAAAACGGGGAATATCCTGTAGTGAAACAACCTGTGCATGCTCAATACGGTGACGCAGTCCCTGTTCACCCAAGCTGTCTTTAACCACTTCAAACGCGTTCAGCGCTTGCCGGTTGGCCGCATCACCAATGGCATGCACATTCACTTGGTACCCTTCAGAAGCCGCCTTCATAACCTGACGGGTCATTTCCTGTTGTGAGTTAAATAACAATCCTTCATTCCCAGGATCATCTGAATAGGGTTCCAGCATCGCCGCACCGCGGCTACCCAGAGCGCCATCCGCATAAAGCTTGACGCTGCGAAGCGCCAACATATCATCGGCATATGATTTAACCGGCCCCTCGGAAGATAATGTGTCAAAAATTGTACCAGCTCCGGCAATCATCCCATAAATGCGGGTTGTAAGCTTTCCGTTATCTGCGAACGATTTATACAGTTTCCAGGTATCCACTCCAACACCGGCATCGTGAACGGACGTCAATCCGTACTGACGCATCTTCTGCAACGCTTTTTGCAACGCCAGCCGCTGCTCCTG
>JAFGWN010000042.1 GCA_016937115.1 Balneolaceae bacterium
GCATCGGGCATGTCGTACACCACATACGGGTTTCCAAGTGCAAGCAATGCTTTTGGAGTTTGGGCTGGAAGCCTGTTTAAAAAATTTTGCTGGCGATTATCAAACTGCTTTTTTCCGCGTGAATTGACCCGGACGTACGATCCGATTACAATAAGATCAGCCCAGCGGGCATCGCGTAATATATTGCGTTGCTCATCGCTTCCGGTACGTTGGTCAAATACTTCAAATCGCACGGCAGGATGGTAGCGGCGCATTTGCCCAGCTAAATACTGACCGGTTTCACCGCTATTATCATTGGCAACTGAAAGTACAAGAATACGCGGAAAGCGCCGCGCCTGAATGGGAATAATACTGCGTTCATTATTGAGAAGCGTTAAGGATTCGCGCGCTATTTTATCAGCGCGATGCTGGTTTTTGGGGTTGTGGACTGTTCGGCTTAAATCATGAATATTAACCGTTGGATCTTTAAACAAACCGGCTCCTTTTTTCCAAGCCAACAACTTTCGCACCGATTCATTGATACGTTCTTCACTGATGATACCATCATAAACGGCTTGTTCCAGCTCGCGAATGGCCGTGAGTTCATCAGGGCTTAAAAGCATAACATCAGCGCCGGCCTTCAGGGCAAGCCTGGTAGCTTCACCAGGTGAATAATGAGCAGAAATTCCCCGCATTTCGAGTCCATCGGTAACAATGAGGCCTTTAAACCCCAGCGAATCAACGAGGATACGATCCAGAATGGAGCGATCGAGCGTGCTGGGGCGCCCCGGATTATTACTGATTTTAGGAAAGTTGATATGGGCGCTCATTATGCTGGGAATATTTTCACGAATAGCCGCTTTGAACGGAACCAGTTCTACGGAGTCGAGCCGGGCATAATCAGCGGTGATAACCGGCAGTGCATAGTGCGAATCGGTATCTGTATCACCGTGTCCCGGAAAATGTTTGCCGGTTGGGATCACTCTCTCGGAGGCTATCCCCGACATAAACCGGGTTCCAAAGTCGGCTACAATATCGGGATCTCCGGAAAAGGAGCGCACGTTTATAACCGGATTTTTCGGATTGTTATTCACATCCAGGACGGGAGCAAAAACCTGGTTTACGCCCAGCGCTTTTGCTTCTTGCCCGGTAATTTGCCCGGCCCAGTAGGCGTTGTTGGCGTCACCGGTTGCAGCGATGCCCATGGCTGGGGTGATTCGAGTGGTACCTTCTACACGCATGGCAGCTCCAAACTCCATATCCTGGGTAACCCACAGGGGAATACGGCTCTGCTGCTGTAATTTATTTGTCAATACCGCCTGCCCGTAAACCGTCCCTTTAAAAAAGATTATGCCTCCTACCTCATAATCGTTGATCTTGGTGAGCAATTCTTGATATTCTTCGCTGTTTTCATTCTGGAAATACCCTCGGGCCCGCACAAAAAATAGCTGACCTATTTTTTCGCGGAGCGTCATTCGCTCAAGAGTTTCATTGATGTTTAGCACATCCAGGCTGTCTGTCCATTGAGGATCGGGAGATGATGGGTTGTCGCCTTTATTGGATGTAATTGGTGTTTGAGTAGACTCTGGTTGAGCAATGGATGGCTGCCCGTTTTCATCGGAGCAACCGATAGCTAATGCAGAACTAATAAGTAGAAGAAAAAAAATTATTGAATGCGTACACTTCTTGATAATCAATCCAGATAGAATAGACATAGATTCAAGCTGTTTTTGGAGGGAATCTGAAAATATTTTTTGTGTAACATAAATGAATTCCCATTTTCAGTCAATATAGAGTCTGGCTTTCAACACGTTTTAACACTATTAGCGGGGTGTCAGCCTCATTTTTTTAAAGTTGTTAAACCGGCTGCTGTCATGGTAGAAAAACTTATACTGTCCGTTTAGCCAGTTATTGGTCTGGTCACCGTAATAGTCAGAGAAGGGGTTACCGGATTGCCCGCCAGGCATAATGGAGAGCGATTGGCCTGTGTCGGAAAGATCGATAATACGCCTGATGGATGCACCGAGCACCATTTCAAAAGGATTTTGCCATATATATTCTCCATTATTGATGCTCATGGCGTGGCCGGGGGCGGGATAGGGCCCCTGGCTGAGAATATTATTGGTTATGAGTTTAAGTGCCGGGGAGCCATTTTTATTTTCAGCAGCACGACCAAAAAATTGAGGTTTAAGCGTAAGGGTATGCAGGTTGCCCCATCGCCATTCCGAGGGTTCGTTACCATAGTTTTCGCGTAAATAAGAGAGGCTTTGCCTCATACTCCGCCGAATAATTTCTTCCCGTGTTTCGGTTTGGGTTGTATGTGTATCATCAAAAAAGGTGGATCCGTTTTCCACGACATCCATTAAAATACGTGCTGGATTGCCTGAATAGGTTGTATAGCTGGTGTAAATTTCAGTACCCATCTCATCGCGGAATATATTTTCTGAAAGACGAAGTAAAAAGACGTCCATAATAGATGCTGCTGCCTGTGATGTTTCGTAATTAAAATCCCAGTTTTCGAGATAATTTACCGCTGTAGCAAATGTGGTATCTGCGCTATTTTTAAGAACAGGCAACACGAGATTTGTCATGGATTCTGCATAGGCTGAATAGGTATCGAATTGCATTACCTGAAAGGCCTGGCTGCTTAACCGGTCATTTTCTGTAAGATATTGTTGAATACGCCGATAGCGTGATTGCGGTTGCCAATAGACGGTAAAATAGTAGGGATATTCATTGTCTACAATTGGATTGTTTGCGTTAGCAACCCATCCCCTTTGCGGATTGATGACTTTGGGAAGTTCGCTAAAGGGTACATATCCCTGCCAGTCGAGTGAAGGGGCCCCTCCCGGCCTCAGCGTTATCGGGTTTCCGCTTCGGATAGGTACACCGGCAAGAGTAAATCGAGCTATATTTCCGGCTGTATCTGCATAAATTACATTTTGCGCAGGCGTTTTAAATTTTTTGATAGCCTCTCTGAATTCACTAAGTGATGTTGCCCAGCCCATTGCCTCGAGGGCCTCAAGTTCATGGCTCACCTCTTGACCAACCCACTGCATGGTAATGGTTTTACCGGCGACCACATTCTGTTCTGGATAAATACCCGAAATGACGGGTCCGTGTTTGGTAAGCTTTCGGGTAAAGGTTATATCGCCCGCATTTTTTACTTTTATTACCTCACGCTGAATTGTGAAATCTTCGTAAATGGGTTCTCCTGCAAGAGAATCCAGCAAGTATTGGGTTGAATCCTGCGGGTGCAGTGATTCTTTGTAAAAATCGGTGTCATCAAGCATAACATTGGTGAGTGACCAAGCCAGCGCATCATTTTGTCCCAAAACTACGAACGGGGCACCCGGGAGCGTGGCTCCCGAAAGATTTTGTCCGTCCAGGTTTAAATGCACTTCATACCATTTGCCCGGAATATTCAATCCCAGATGTGGGTCACCGGCCAGAATCGGGCGGCCGCTGTCAGTCTTGATGCCGCCAATTGCCCATGCGTTGCTTCCTGCTGTTTCCCCTTGGGTTCCCATTATGTCTTGGTAGGTCCTGTAAGTTTCAAGCAGTGGCAGGGCAATGGCCGATAAATCCGAAGTATCTGATGCCGCAGGGAAGTCGGATACAGCCGGTGCACCCGGAAAAAGTTCTTGAAACTGGGATGGGCCCATTTTTTCAAAAATCATAGCGTAGGTGAGTTCTGTTTTCCAGGCAATGTTAAGTTCCCAGGACATCATGCGGGCCAGTGCCAGCGAATGTGTGGGCGTCCATGGAATGGGATCCATTCCTGCCATGGCAAATTGAACGGGCATCTCTTTTGGGTGTTGGTTTACATATTCGTTGACACCCATAGCGTAAGCTTCCAGCATTTTTCGCATGCTGTCCGGGAGTTGGGCCTCCATTTTTTTTGCGATACGCCAAAAGCCAATCGTGCGCTGAAAGCGGTCGATCGGAAGCAGCTCTTTTCCTAAGAATTCAGCAAACCGTCCTTCGGCTGCCATTTGTGAAACGTTCATTTGCCAGCGCCGGTCCTGTGCATGAACATAGCCCACGGCCATGTATAAGTCGTGCTTGTTGGAGGCGTAAATATGTGGAACGCCATAGGGACTCCAGTAAACTTGCACAGGTTCGCGAAGTTGGGGGAGTACAATATTAACCTCGTAATCGGGCAGTGGCCGGTAAAAAGTCCAGTAAATGGCCAGACCGCCAAACCCGACTAATAAAATTAAGATGAGGAGAGTAATTTTAAATGAGCGCTTCATCGTATTGAATCATAATTATCAAAAAGACGTTGCAGGAAACTACAAAAGATGTAAATGAATGGATAGAAAGGAATTCGTTGAAAATGCCCGATAAATTCAATACTCTTTCCATCAGAAATTCAAAAACAATTAAATAGAACATATTTATGGATATCAAACAAGTAGCAGTAATTGGCGGCGGCACGATGGGAAATGGCATTGCGCATGTATTTGCGATGAATGATATTCCTGTTCACCTGGTGGAGACCACTCAGGAGCTTGCTGATAAAGCGTTGCGCACCATCGACAAGAACCTGGAACGAATGGTAAAAAAAGAGAAAATAAACCCGGCCAAGAAGGTGCAAACGCTGGACAGCATTGCGGTCTTTACCGATACGAAAGAGGCTGTCAGGGACGTGGATCTTATAGTAGAAGCTGTGCCGGAAAATTTTGAGTTAAAAAAGAAGATATTTACACAGGTTGATGCTGCCGCGCCCGACCACGCTATCCTTGCATCCAATACATCATCCATCTCTATCACAAAAATTGCTGCTGCGACTTCACGGCCGGAAAAATTTATCGGGATGCACTTTTTCAACCCGGTACCAGTGATGAAACTCGTAGAAATAGTCAAGGGATTTGAGACAAATGATGAAACATACAACGTGATTGAAAAAACTGCACGGCTGCTGGACAAAACACCGGTGCCCGTGGAAGACTACCCGGGCTTTGTCTCTAATCGCGTGCTTATGCCTATGATTAATGAAGCAATTTCTTGCGTGCATGAAGGTGTGGCTACACCCGAAAATGTGGATTCTGTTATGAAACTGGGAATGGCACACCCGATGGGACCGCTGCGACTGGCTGATTTTATCGGGCTGGATGTTTGCCTCGATATCATGAACGTACTTTACGAAGGGTTTAAGGATTCAAAATATCGCCCCAGCCCACTGTTGGTAAAAATGGTAGATGCCGGAAAACTCGGTAATAAAACCGGTGAAGGATTTTATACCTATGACTGATCTCAATTATCCGTCGATTCAGGAAGTGAAAGAAGCCCGGGAAAAGCTGGGTGATAAAGTACGCCATACGCCCGTTTGGCAATGGAAAAGTGACGTCAAGGACGACATTTTTGACAAAGAAACCGAGGTCTTCTTAAAACTTGAGCTGTTCCAATTTGGCGGAAGCTTTAAAGCCCGTGGCACGCTCATGAATATGTTTGATCTGTCTAAGGAGCAGTTAGAGCGCGGGGTGACGGCCGTCAGTGCGGGCAATCACGCCATTTCTGTGGCCTACGGTGCTAAAACATTGGGTTCCAGCGCTAAAGTAGTGATGCCGGAATCTGCTAATGCTGCAAAAGTAGCCCGCTGTGAGTCTCTTGGGGCCGAAGTAGTTCTGGTTGAAAATGTACATACTGCCTTCGAAAAAGTAAAAGAGATTGAGGAAGCTGAAGGGCGATATTTTATACATCCATTTGAAGGCCCGCTAACGGCTTTGGGAACGGCAACAGTTGGACGCGAATTTTATGAGCAGGTTGAAGGGCTGGATGCAGTCATTGTGCCGGTTGGGGGCGGAGGTCTCATCGCAGGTATTGCCAGCTGCATGAAGCAACTCAATCCTGATATTCAAATCTTTGGCGTAGAACCAGAAGGCGCTGCCAGCATGAGTCGTAGTTTCGAGAACGGCAAGCCTGAAGAGATTGAAAAAGTTGATACTATTGCCGATAGCCTTGGTGCGCCACATGCCGCTCCTTACAGCTTTGGTTTGGCACATAAATTTGTTGACCAGATGGTGACGGTAACGGATGCGCAAATGGCTTCCATGATGGAGCTGCTTTTTAATGACATGAAGCTGGCCGTTGAACCGGCCGGTGCATCTGCTACCGCAGCATTGCGCTACAGGCTTTTAAGCGAACTAAAAGGCAAGCGCGTTGGCATCATTGTATGCGGCACCAATATTGATCTGGAAACTTACTATTCAAATATCACAGAAAATTGCCTGGGCAATGATTGATCTTCGCAGCGATACCGTTACTAAGCCTACCAAAGATATGTTGCATGCAATGATGCAGGCTCCCGTTGGAGATGATGTGTTTGAAGAAGATCCTTCAGTAAATGCATTTCAGCAAAAGATGGCCCATATGTTTGGGTTTCAGGCCGCGCTTTTTATGCCCAGCGGGGTGATGGGCAACCAGGTTGCGTTAAAGCTGCTAACCAATCCCGGTGATGAGGTTATCATTGAAAAAAAAGGGCATGTGTTTAATTACGAAACGACCAGTGCGGCTCTAATATCTTCAATTCAGCTTCATTCGGTGCAGGGTAGTAACGGCAAGTTAAATGGCGATTTGATCCGTTCTGCCGTTCGCTCGGGACAAGATTGGGAGCCGTTATCAAAAGTTGTCGTAATCGAAAATTCAACAAACAAAGGAGGCGGGGCGTGCTATTCAAAAGATGAGCTTAGCAATATTAAGGAAACGGTTGATGGGTTGGGGCTCTCCCTTCACCTTGATGGCGCCCGTATATGGAATGCCATAGAAACAACCGGTATTGCTGCTGATTATTTTGGAAGTATTGCCGATACAATGACGATCAGCTTTAGCAAAGGACTGGGTGCGCCGGCCGGTTCTATGTTGCTTGCATCGAAAGAACGAATTAACGAAGGCCGACGCATACGAAAGATGCTGGGTGGCGGCATGCGTCAGATTGGCTTGCTGGCCGCTGCTGCGGATTACGCTGTCGAGCATCACCGGTCGTTTCTGAAAGAAGATCACCACCGGGCACGCGTTCTGGCAGAAACTATCAGTGGCTGTGAAAGATTATCGATCAATTTAGATACTGTAGAAACGAATATTCTTATTTTTGATGTACTCGAAGGAAGTGCGTCCGAAGCCGTTAAGCTGTTAAAGGAGAAAGGTGTACAGGTTGTACCATTCGGTCCGAAAACCTTGCGGGCTACTTTCCATTTCCAGGTTGATGATGAGGATCTGCATTATGCACAGGAAGTTTTTATAGAGTTATTTGATTAACGCGAATCTGGCAAGTTTTCGTGCTTTAGCCTGCCTGCTGGTCCACTTGTAGCCCATCCTTTTAAATTCTGTAAATACATTGGCTTACCTACGTTAGAATTATTATCGTTTATTTTTACTAACTGGTGTTATTACCCTCAACCAAATCAGGTATTATGAGAACAAAAGCCTCCGCACTTCTGCTGCTTGTATTTTTTACAATAAGCAGTGTATCCGTTTTTGCACAAAGTAATGAATCGACTCTCACTTCAAGCAGCTATAAGGGATTGTCGTTTCGAAATATCGGGCCGGCGTTTACCTCGGGCCGTATAGCAGATATTGCTATTCATCCCGATGATGACAACATGTGGTATGTTGCTGTTGGTTCGGGCGGAGTTTGGAAAACCCGTAATGCGGGGACGACTTGGGATCCGATTTTTGATGACCAGCCCTCCTATTCAATTGGATCGGTTACAATTGATCCCAATAATCCGAGTACTATTTGGGTTGGCACGGGTGAAAATGTGGGTGGCCGCCACGTAGGATACGGTGATGGTGTATACAGAAGTGATGATGGCGGCAAAAATTGGACGAATATGGGGTTGAAGGAATCAGAGCATATTTCCAAAGTCATTATTCATCCTGAAAATTCAGATATAATTTGGGTGGCGGCGCAGGGGCCTTTATGGAATAAGGGTGGTCAGCGCGGGTTGTATAAATCAACTGATGGTGGACAAAACTGGAACAAAGTTTTAGGTGGCAATGAGTGGACAGGCGTTACGGATCTGGTGATGGATCCTCGAGATCCAAATATTATGTACGCCGCAACATGGCAGCGCCATCGTGTGGTCTATTCTTATATGGGGGGTGGACCGGGATCCGGAATTCACAAAAGTACAGACGGTGGTGAAACCTGGACTGAACTAAAGCAGGGACTGCCAAAGTCAAATATGGGTAAAATCGGATTAGCCATTTCACCGCAACAACCCGATATCGTCTATGCAGCCATCACACTGGATCGGACCACCGGCGGTGTGTTTACCTCAAAAAATGGCGGGGGATCGTGGAAGAAAATGTCCGATGCTGTAGCGGGAGGAACCGGACCGCACTATTATCAGGAGTTGTATGCCTCTCCACACCACTTTGGTACGATCTATTTGATGGATGTACGCACCCAGGTATCGGATGATCACGGAAAAAATTTCAGAACAATGCAGGAAGATGCCAAACACTCCGACAATCATGCTATGGCGTTCCGGGAAGATGATCCTGACTATTTGCTGTTGGGATCGGACGGGGGGATCTACGAAAGTTTTGATCTTGCTGAAACGTGGCGATTTATTAATAACATGCCTATTACGCAGTTCCATAAAATGTCGGTTGACGATGCCAAGCCTTTTTACAATGTCTATGGCGGAACCCAGGACAACGGCTCCATGACGGGTCCGTCACGAACGGATAATGATGACGGAATCCGTAATGCAAACTGGAAAAAAACGCTTTTTGCAGACGGCCACGATTCTGCCACCGAGCCCGGAAATCCCAATATAGTATATGCAGAAACGCAACAGGGAGGGCTTCACCGTATTGATATGCAGACCGGCGACCAGGTGTACATTCAGCCCCAGGCAGGTAAGGGAGAAGATTTTGAACGTTTCAATTGGGATGCACCCATACAAATTAGTCCGCACAAGCCTGAACGTCTCTATTTTGCATCCCAACGCGTGTGGAAAAGTGAGAATCGCGGGAACAGCTGGACGGCAATCTCTGGCGATCTGACCCGGGACCAAGAGCGTCTTACGCTGCCAATAATGGGCAAGCAGAAGAGTTGGGATAATCCCTGGGATGTAAACGCAATGTCGAACTATAATACAATCACCTCGCTCGCTGAGTCTCCCAAGCAGGAGGGGCTCATTTACGCCGGAACAGATGACGGTATTATCCAGGTGACGGAAGATGGTGGCGAAAATTGGCGTAAGGTTGAGGTGGGAAGCATCGACGGCGTACCTGATAATACTTTTGTGAATGATATTTATGCCGATTTACACGATGCCCAAACGGTTTATGTGGCACTGGATAATCATAAATTTGGTGATTTGAGTCCTTATCTCATTAAAAGTACCGACAAGGGACGTTCATGGTCGTCCATTGCAGAAGACTTGCCTGATCGGCATATTGTTTGGCGGGTTGTACAGGACCATGAAGATGAAGATCTGCTGTTCGCCGCTACCGAATTCGGTGTCTTCTTTACTGTTGATGGCGGCGGGGAGTGGATGAAGCTTGAAGGCGGAGTGCCTACCATATCATTCCGCGATATCACGATTCAACGGGACAAAAATGATCTGGTAGCTGCCTCATTTGGTCGTGGCATTTATATTCTTGATGACTATACCCCGCTGCGCCATATTGATGAAGAGACTCTTAATCAAGAGGCCACTCTTTTTCCTACCCGCGACGCCTTTTGGTATGTTGAAAATAGTGTGGTTGGGTCGCAGGGGGCAGATATGTTTAAAGCTCCCAACCCACCGTTTGGTGCCGTATTTACGTATTATCTAAAAGAAGGATACCAGTCGTTGGAAACCCAGCGAAGAAAAAAAGAAAATGATCTTGAAGAGGATGAAGACGTACCGTTTCCCGGCTGGGATCAGCTTGATGCCGAACTACGTGAGCAAAAACCCCAAATTTTTATTACAGTTAAAGATCAGCAGGGGAATGTCGTGAATCGCGTTAAGGGACCAGCTTCCAAAGGTTTTCACCGGGTAAACTGGGAACTTAACTATCCGTCGAAAGATGTAATAGCGTTAGGAGAAGAAGCCGGCGGTGGATTCTTTTTTGGCGGTGGATTTATGGCTACTCCCGGCACATATACAGCCAGCCTTTCAAAGGTTGTGCAAGGCAATGTCACATCTCTTTCCGAACCAATAACCTTTGAGGTGAAGCCTTTGCAGAACCAGGCGCTTGAAGGCGCTTCTAATGAGGCTATCGCTAAATTCAGAGAAAATCTGGAAGTTTTTCAGCAAGATCTAAGTCAAACCACGAACAAACTGCAGAACCAACTTGAGAAGATAAATGCATTACAAACAGCGTTGTTTCGTGCTTCGAAAGAAGCGCCGACCCTGGCTGAACGTTTAAATGATACCCGATTAGATTTGCTTGAGCTAAATGAGCAGATGAATGGCAGTGAAGCGAAAGCTCAAATTGGTGAACGAAATCCGCCAAATCCGCGCTCGCGTTTGTTTGTAGGATATCGTGCACTTCGCACTACGTACGGACCAACCGAGATGCACCGAAAGGCAGTGGAAACGGGGAAGGAAGAACTGGCTGAGTTTAAGCAAAAACTGAATCAAATTGCCGGTGAAGTCATGCCTGAACTTGAAGAAGCGGTGCAGGAAGCCGGAGCGCCACCGGTAGAAGGCATGTAAAAGCAGAGAGCAGGGCAGTATAGTATCTCGCAGTATTTCAGAAAAAGGAAAGACACAGTATTTAATGGTTCCCTTTTTTATTGCTCGGTTTTATTTTCAACTTGTGGGTAGAGAAGTGGGTGGTCACGCTCTACGATTGGCAAATCGTAAATACGATAGACGCCAAACTTAAACTGGTTGTTCACGAATGGAGCAATTTTGCTGATGAACTGAAAGAGCAGACTGTTCCCCAGGCCTTCTTTGAGCCGTTTTCTATATGCTTCCACGGCAGCGTCAAGATGTTTCTGTCCCATAAATGGTGGTGTGTAATACTCGGTGGGTTCGGGTACGCCGTACGTTCCGCTCGAAGGCAGTAAAAAGTTGTTTGTTGAACGTTCGCTGTGATAGGGTTGGGGAAAAGGTTGTTCTTTTAGTTCAATTTCTTCAGTCGTTTGAGTGGTATCCGACTGCTGGCTCAACCCCCGCTGCGTCAAGCCGAGCAATAGAAAAACTACAATCCCTAACACTACAAAATGATATGAACGACCTGTTTTCACTTCCCGGTGGTTGATAGTGATATTAAAACTATTGTAAGGATTTGATAACGTAATGATTAATCATTTATTGAAAGAATCTGATTGTTATGTCGTATACTCGGCGTTAATGCGCACATATTCATAGGAAAAATCGGAGCCCCAGCCCACCGCTTCTCCGGTGCCGTCATTCAGGTCTAGCATAATGGTAATGGTTGATTCTTCCATCTCTTTTTTTAGTTCTGCACGCCCTTCTTCTACAGGCTGTCCCTTTTTAAGAACCTGCACCGCTTTATTTGGGTTTGATCCGATGTAAAGATCTACTTTCTCCGGATCGAAATTAACCCCGGCGCGACCAGCCGCCGCCAGAATGCGCCCCCAGTTGGGATCACCGCCAAATACCGCTGTTTTCACCAGATTTGAATTTGATACGGTTCGTACTACCTGTCGGGCATCGGCCTCACTTTTCGCATTTTTCACCCGATATTCCACCAGCTTTGTTGAACCTTCGCCATCAGAGATAATCAGCTTCGCCAGGTGTTTGCAAAGCTGTTCGAGGTTACTTAAGAATTTCTCATATCGTTCATCCTTTTTGGTGATTTCGTCATTTTTGGCCATGCCGTTACATAAGATGCCCACCATATCATTGGTTGAGGTATCGCCGTCAACGGTAATCATATTAAAAGTTTTATCTACCGCTGTGCGGAGTGCTTCATCAAGTAGCTCGGGGGTGATCGCAATGTCACACACTATAAATCCAAGCATGGTACCC
>JAFGWN010000043.1 GCA_016937115.1 Balneolaceae bacterium
AACTTTGTGAACTCGGAGATTGTCGGCGAACCGACGGATCTGCCCTGGGGCGTGATTTTTGCCGGGCGAACCGATCTTGAGATGGTGCCGCGGCACCCGACCATGCTCTATGAAGCCTTACTTTGTATCGCCATTTTTGGGTTGCTCTGGACTATGTATAAATACTATAAAAACAATCCGCCTGAAGGCGCTATGTTTGGCACGTTCCTGGTGCTGCTCTTTGGCGGGCGATTTTTACTGGAGTTTACCAAGCTCAATCAAGCGGCTTTTGCCGATAGCTGGGCCATCAATATGGGTCAATGGCTGAGCATTCCACTAATTGTGGCCGGCTTGTGGTTATTGTTCAGCAAAGTTAAATGGAACCAGCAGGCACCAGCAGATCATTTAAAAAATTAACTAAAAATACTTTTCTTTGTATGGCTATAAAGTTTGGAACCGACGGATGGCGTGCAGTCATCGCCGATGATTATACGTACCACAATTTATCGATTGTAACCCAGGCTACCGCCCAATGGATTATTGATGAAAAAGTTACATCTAATGGCGTAGTAATCGGTCATGATGCCCGGTTCCAGGGCCGCCGCTTTGCCAAGCACGTGGCCTGCATTTTTGCGGCTATGGATATTCCGGTCAAATTTGCAGACAGCATCGCTCCCACCCCGGCCGTAAGCTGGGCCGCCCGGGAATTTGATGCCGTCGGTATTGTGATTACCGCCAGCCATAATCCTCCCGAGTATAACGGATTTAAGATTAAAGCGCCTTTCGGCGGACCGGCTACACCTAATCAAATTGCTGAAGTGGAAGCCCGGTTCAACTCTTTTAACGACAGCCTCAAGCCAGACTCTTTCGACAGTTATATATCGAAAGGAGCCATAAAAGAGTTTTCATTAACCACGCAGTATCTTCAACTTTTGGCAAGTAAGCTTGATCTGAAAGCCATCAAAAACAGCGGATTCAAGATTGCACATGATCCGATGTTCGGGGCAGCAAAAGGATTACTCACCAAATTACTCGGCGCTGATCAGGTGCTTGAAATTCACGGTGAATTCAATCCCGGCTTTAACGGGCAAGCGCCCGAACCCATCGAAAAAAATCTGGATGAGCTTCCAAAAGTTATTATCAAGCATGAATGCGCAGCCGGAGTGGCTAATGACGGCGACGCGGACCGCATCGGTATGTTTGATGAACGCGGAGAGTTTGTCGATTCCCACAAATTGCTTTCACTCCTGACAAAATATTTGTCGCAGCAAAAAAAGATGGATGGCTCTATCGTAAAAACGTTCTCCACAACAACCATGCTCGACAAGCAAGCTGAAAAATACGGCCTGGATATTGAAACAACGCCAATCGGTTTTAAATATATCGCTGAAAAGATGGTTGATGGCGATGTGCTGGTTGGTGGCGAAGAGTCGGGCGGGCTGGCCGTTAAAGGACACATTCCCGAGCGTGATGGCCTGTTCATTGGGCTAACCATTGTTGAGATGATGGTAAGATCGGGCAAGAAGCTGAGCGAGCTGGTACAGGAATTGACCGATGAGTTCGGTTCTCACCGTTTTTATCGGAATGATATGCACACCTCCGACGAAAAGAAGAAAGCGATGATGGCCTACTGTGAAGATAAAAAGATGACAGAGATTGCCGGGCATACTGTAACCGAATGGCAATTTACCGACGGGGTCAAGCATCTGCTGGATGATGGTTCGTGGCTGCTGGTGCGGCCTTCGGGTACGGAGCCGGTACTGCGTATTTATGCCGAAGCAGAATCGATCGGTAAGGCAAAATCGCTGGTGAAGCATGCCACTGAAAAAACCAATTCGTTTTAAGTGACCGTGCGGAGGTTGTACCTTCGAACAGAAATAGTTTATCTAATACTTTTTCTATCTGCAGGGCAACAATTGGCTTTATCCCGCCTTATGTAATCATTGAGGTTTAATTTTGGGGCTGATTCAACCTGGCTCTGCTGCATGTTCAAGGCAATAGGGCTCGTTATTTCGTTAGCCTTATTGTCGGCTCTTTTGGTGCAAACTGATGGCGCATGCTTCTCTCATCCTAATACGTATCAACGCACTGTTCAAAGCTATTTAATCCTATTCTAAATTTCCGTATTCATTGTGGAATAACGGCTGCTGCATTTATCTTTATTGAGATTTACACATCAATAAAATATTCCTTAAATACTTTTTGAAATGGAAATAGATAAAGATGATGAGCAACTAAAGGAAGAACATCCCGAAAACCTGTTTCACAACCAAACGGGATGGGTTCAACGGTACCAGGATTTCCTGGGAGAGTTTGTATATGGAGGTATTGATGGCAGCGTTACCACTTTTGCCGTAGTGGCCGGTTCAGCTGGTGCAAACCTCGACTCGTCCATTATTATTATTCTGGGTTTTGCCAATTTGATTGCCGATGGATTTTCGATGTCAGTGGGCAGCTATCTTTCCAATAAAAGTGAAATTGAAAATTTTGAAAAGCATGAGAAAGTAGAGTATTGGGAAGTAGAAAATATGCCCGCAAAAGAACGGGAAGAAGTCAGAGATATATACCGGGCCAAGGGTTTTGACGGCGAATTGCTTGAAGAGGTAGTTGAGGTAATAACCGCCGACAAAGACCGATGGGTTGACGTGATGATGAAAGAGGAACTTGATATGATGAAGCAATCAAAATCGCCTGTGGCCATGGGCGCAGTGACATTTGTTTCGTTCATCGTTGTTGGCCTCATTCCTCTATTGGTATATGTAGTTGATTATGTAACTGAACAACAAGTGCAATACCTGTTTCGCACATCCATTATTCTCACTTCCACCGCCTTTATTTTGATAGGGTTGTTAAAATCGCTGGTGAATGAAACCAATAAACTGAAAGGTATTGCAGAAACGCTTTTCCTGGGCACCGCTGCAGCCGCTTTGGCCTATTACGTAGGGAGTTTTCTTGATAAAATTATTTGATTTTATGGGTAAATGGATCGGCTGCATCGTATACATCTCGGTTTAAAGTCGCTTATTCTCTCTCATTTGTGCTCTTCCACGCGAACGTTCGGGAGTACAACTCCGAACAGGTATTAGTTCACCTAATATTTCTTTCCTATCCGCAGGGGAGCAATTGTACTCATTTGTGTAATACTAATGCTCATTTTTTAAATACTTATTCAATAAAAGAATTTGTTCTATTGCACGTTATTTAATTACTTCAAAAGGACAAATTCTTAATTTAATCTCACGCTTTTCTTATGAATACAAGAAATCATCGGTATCCGGCTTTTATCATTCTGCTGCTTTTTATCATCAGCGGGCTTTCTCCTCTGCATGCTCAGCAACACAAGCAGTATGAAAGCGTAAAAGATGCGCTGCAATCGGGCAGTAAACTAAGCGGTGCCGGTGGTCCGGGAAACATCAACTGGATTGATGAAGGCGACCGCTACTCATACATGCAGTATAATGCAGAAGCAAAAGCGCGTGAAATCCGTGCCTACAACCCTGATACCGGTAATGATGAGTTAATCTTCAACAGCACCGAATATACGTTCCCCGGGTCCGATAAAGACTTTGAATATCAATCATTCCAATGGTCGAAGGACTCGAAATACATCGTGTTTCAATCCAACTTTCGGCCGGTGTATCGTCGCTCGGGCATTTCTGACTATTACCTCTACTCTACAGAAGGAGATTCGCTGAGCTTACTTGCCAAAGATGCACGTACGGCCGAGCTTTCACCCGACGGGACCAAAATAGGCTACGAGCGCGACGGCGATCTGTTTGTGTATGATATCGAATCAAAAACCGAGACCCAACTGACCGACAGCGGCAAGAAATATTTTTATACCGGTCGCTTCGGTTGGGTGTATGAAGAGGAGTTTGGCCTGGCACAAGCGTGGAGCTGGTCGCCCGACAGCAAGCACATCGCTTACTGGCAAACCGATGAGCGGGATGTTCATATTTTTCAAATGACGGACTACTCCGGGCACCATCCCGAGTACGAGAAGATTCCTTACCCACAGGTGAGCGATGAGAATCCCAAAATTAAAATTGGCGTGGTAAACGTAGAGAACGGTACCCAACAATGGATGGATTTGCCCATCGGCGACGGGTACATTCCCCGA
>JAFGWN010000006.1 GCA_016937115.1 Balneolaceae bacterium
CAGTCCGGCAAAGATAGCCACCGAGGGGTGCTCGAATGCACCGGGAGTATCATCATCAACCGAAAACATCTGGGCATGCACTGTTTGGGATATCCCAGAAAACAGAAGAATCACCAAAAGCAATGTAAAAATTTGACCCTGCACGAAATTTCGCTGCCGGTGTTTTGTTCTATAAATACTCATGAAATGCACTGTCTTGGTTTAACTGTTTTTGGGAACCATAAAAGAAGGGTTTGTTCATCCTTTAGAGCCGGGTAATGATCTGCAAAGACGGAACGATTTAATGATAACAATAGTTGCTTATTTACACCCATTAGCTTAAAAGGAGGTATTGACACCTCTATTAATTTGTTCAATAAAGGTACACAATACAATCTTCTTTAATGAGTTAATGTAATGTATCCCTAACATACATCCCATCACCATCCCGACAAGGGGCCGTAACTGATACTTACGGCCCTTCTTTTTTTAAGAAAAATGCTTTAGAGTATATACTAATTTTTTTGGTTTGTTTAAATAATTGAATGATTTTAAAAACCCGGCAAAGATTCACAAAATAGTTCTTGACATAAGAGGTATTAGCTCGTTATATTTGGAGCCTCATCAAAAGTTCTGGTCCGGTAGTTCAGCTGGTTAGAACGCCTGCCTGTCACGCAGGAGGTCGCGAGTTCGAATCTCGTCCGGATCGCTTCAGCACAAGCCCTTAGCTCGCATAGAGTTAGGGGCTTTTTTAGTTGAGTTAATTTCGCCCATTCCTGAATACCTAATTTTGCTCGGGACAATATAGAGACAAGAATTTGTGGTACTTTTTACTCCCTCCCTTTCTAAAACCATTGGTTTATTGTCACAATGCTGGGAGCTGGCTCGTCATATAGGTGTAGCAGTAAAATTAATTTAAACCCCGATAGAAAATGACCTCTTCTACTATTGCTATGCCTCAAAGGCAAACAGAACCCCGGCTAAAACCGGTCGAAAATCCAACATCATTAAAATTAAAAATAGCTTATTGGTATACCGAACGGCTGATGGGAAAAGTAATCACCCCGCTTAAGGTCCATTATGCCCGCTTTCCAGAGGGCTTGGGCCTTTCACGAAAAGTTGTGGAAACCGAGGAAACCATTGATCTCAATCCCCGGTTGCAGCACTTAATTAAGGTGTATGTAGCCACAATCAATGGATGCGCTTTTTGCGTTGACATCGGCAAAGCTTCTGCAGAAAAAAAGAACCTTGACGATAAAATGTTTGACGACCTGCTGCGGTTTGAGGAAAGCTCACATTTCAGTGAAGCCGAGAAAGCCGCCCTGCAATATGTGGATGAAGCAACCCGGAACAAGCACGTCGATGAGGCTATTTTTTCACGCTTGGAAAAGCATTTTAGCGAACGCGACATCGTACAAATCACGCTTCTTAATGCCATCGAGAATTTTTATAACTTGATGAACGCGCCAATGAATATTGGCTCAGATGAACTCTGCGAAATTTGGGCTTCCAAATAATGGATGAACGAACCAAGATTTTTGAAAAGCATCGCTCCCGATTGTTCCGGCTGGCGTATAGCATGCTGGGTCGCACGGCCCCCGCAGAGGATGCCGTGCAAGAGGCTTTTATCCGCTGGCAGAACCAGGATATAAATAAAATTCATTCTTCGGGCTCCTATCTTTCTACCATTGTCAGCCGTATCTGTCTGGATGAAATTAAATCGGCGCGAAATCGCAGGGAGCAATACATCGGACCCGACCTCCCCGAACCCATTTTATCGTCCAACGATGAAACCCCTGAAGAACAGATGGAACTTACCGAGTCGCTTTCCATGGCCATGCTTGTGGTACTGGATCAGCTGACCCCCATCCAACGGGCCGTGTTTATTTTTCGTGAAATTTTCGATTACGACTACGATACTATTGCCAACATGGTAGACAAATCACCGTCTCATTGCCGGAAAATTGCACAGCGTGCACGGGATCAAATTCGCGAAAACAGGCCACAATTTGATGATAATATGGTAGGTCAACAAGAACGTGTACAAGCCTTTGTTGAAGCTGTTCAAGAGGGCGACCTCTCAGAAATAGAGCAGCTGCTGGCCAAAGACGCCATTCTCTACTCGGACGGCGGGGGCAAAGTAACTGCTGCGCGTAAACCTATCTATGGAGCGTCAAAAATTGCCCGGTTTATGGTTGGTATCCAAAAACAATCGCCGCCGGATGCAAAATGGACGATCAAATTCAGAGAAATAAACGGGGAGCCGGGGATGGTCCTCTGGATAGGAAAAAAGCTCTTCAATGTGTGGTCTTTCCATATAGAAGAACATCAAATTAAAAATATTTACGTTGTTTTGAATCCAGATAAGCTGGAGCATATAAAGCATAAGCTTTAACATATAGTTTACCTAAACCAATACCGATGGATTATGGGTTAAGAAATGAGAATACTTGAACTTAAAATTCCCCCTGGCTTACTCCTTCTTTCATTCATCGCTTTTATATGGGTGATTTCAACCGCACTTCCTCGTTTTAATCTCTCGGCATTTGGCCATTATATACTGCTGTTCACTTTTGCAGGAGCCGGTCTGTTCATTAGCCTGACAGGTGTAAATTCCTTTCGGAAGGCCGATACGACCGTTAATCCCCTGGAACCGCAACGGGCCTCTTTTCTTGTAAGATCCGGGATTTATAAATATACCCGTAATCCCATGTATCTCGGTTTTGTATTCATCCTGTCCGGGTGGGCCTTCTTCCGGGGAAGTTTCTACTCCCTGGCTATAGTTGCTGTATTTATCTTCTATATGAACCGATACCAAATTAAACCTGAAGAAAGGGAGCTCGAAAGCATTTTTGGCGAGCAATATGTACGCTATAAAAAAGACGTTCCGAGATGGTTATAGGACAACCTTTTTACGATGTATCATTCCATCAGTTCTAAATAATTTTTCAAAATGAAACTCATACGAAGTAAATGAGAGGTTAGCATGTATACCCCCAACTCGTTTAAGGAAAGCCGAACCGATAAACTCCATACCCTGATACGGAGAAATAACTTTGGGATGCTCATCTCCGGGGAAGAGGGACGTATCGAAGCCACGCATTTACCCTTTATGATTGACCCCGGGCGTGGAAAGCATGGAACCCTCATCACCCATATGGCAAGAGCCAACAAGCACTGGCGGAATATGCGCGACCATACCGAGACATTAACGATATTTCAGGGGCCGCACGGCTATATATCCCCTTTGTGGTATGAAAATAAAGAATCCGTCCCGACATGGAATTATGCGGCCGTACATGTTTATGGGCAACCTTCCGTGATCCACAATACCGACCAACTGCGAAAGATAGTCACCGATCTGGTCCACTTCCACGAACCCCCGGAAGAAAGTGAATGGAATATGAACATGGTTACACCCAAAATGGATGCCATGCTTAAAGCCATTGTTGGTATTGAAATTCCCATTAATCGAATGGAGGGCAAAATGAAGTTCAACCAAAATCGATCGGAAGAAGATCAACGCGGGGTCATAGAACATCTTTCCACATCAGATGACCCGATAAAACAAGAGGTTGCCAAAATCATGAAGAACCAACTGGATTGCCCTATAAAATAAAAAACTCAAATAGTAGATTACAATGAAATTACGATCAAAAAACCCAGCTCTAATTTTCATTGATTTTCAAAAAGGTTTTGAAGAAGAGAGTTACTGGGGAGGGAACAGAAACAATCGGCATGCTGAAGAAAATGCTCTTGCCATTCTCGAAAGATGGCGAGCCTTATACTTACCCATTTTTCATGTCCGCCATAGCTCACAAAACGCCGATTCCCGGCTTCATAAATCGAATCCAGGATTTCAGTTTAAGGATCATTTTGAGCCAAAAAACAAAGAGCTGCTCATCACAAAAAAAGTAAACAGCGCTTTTATAGGTACGAATCTAAAACAAAAACTCGACAAAAATAAGATACATACTATTGTTATCGCTGGGTTAACAACCAACCATTGCGTATCAACAACCACAAGAATGGCCGGGAATTACGGATATGAAACGATCCTGATATCAGATGCAACAGCAACATTTAACAGGGTTGGAATAGATGGAAAAACATATTCTTCCGAACTTATTCATGCTACTTCATTGGCCAGCCTCAACAATGAATTTGCCGACATTATCTCTACTAAACAACTTTTAAAAAAAATATAATTGCAAAGTGTAACATAGTCATAAATCAGTTTCTAATCGTCTCAGCCATTCTCTGACTACTCTCAGAGCCCGTCATTATTCCAGATTGCTATACAGAGCTGAGATCGTTGTTGTCCAATATTTTAGTGCTTTTTTAGAGTTTCAGGCGTCTAACTTGCTCATCATTTTTGCAGCTATCACTTTTGAAAAGGAATGTATACAATTATTTGGAACGAACGTTCCAACGTGCTGGTTGTTTTATGGAACAATCATTCCAATTAATCGTGTACTTATGAAAAAGTTAGAAAATAAAACCGCTTTAATTACCGGTGGAAACAGCGGTATCGGATTTACAACAGCGCAGACATTCATTGAAAACGGCGCTGACGTGATCATTACCGGCCGGAACTCAAAGAAACTGGAAGAGGCGGCAAAAATGCTGGGCGATCATGCTCACTTCATCAAAGCCGACTCCGCCAACCTGGATGATATCAACCACCTGGCTGAATCGGTCCGACATCATTTTGAAGCGATTGATGTCCTGTTCCTTAATGCGGGCGTCGCAAAATTTGCACCCATCACCGACATCTCGGAAGAACTGTATGACTACAATTTCGATATTAATGTAAAAGGCATCTTTTTTACGCTTCAAAAATTATTGCCGCTCATCAACAAGAACGGATCGGTAATCATCAATGGTTCTGTCAATGCACATATGGGGATGCCGGGTTCCAGCATTTATGCTGCCAGCAAGGCCGCCGTGCTCAGTTTTGCGCGAACCATTTCGGCCGAAGTTAACGACCGCGGAATTCGTGTGAATGCCATTAGCCCGGGCCCCGTTGCTACCCCTATTTACAGCAAAATGGGGGCTTCAGAAGAAGAAATGAACGAAATGGCCGGCGCTATTCAGCAGCAGATACCGATGGGTCGGTTTGGAAATCCCGATGAGATAGCAAATGCCGCGCTGTTTTTTGCTTCTGCCGATTCTTCCTTCATTCTGGGATCAGAATTGGTCGTGGATGGTGGGATGAGTCAGCTATAATTGATAAATTGTTATATTAAATTCTGTCAGCGTTTTTACCGGCGCTGGCAGGTTTACTTATCCATCTTTAATAACACGCTCGGGTTTTATGGCACGCAGCATTACATTTAAACGACAGCAGATTCTTGAAAGGGCCATAGCCCTGTTTTGGAAGCAGGGCTATTACGCCACTTCCGTGCAGGATATTGTCGATCACCTCGATATCAGCCGCTCCAGCCTCTATAATACTTTTGGCGACAAGCACACACTTTTTGTTGAAGCCCTGAAAACCTATCAGCACAACGCACATCGCACATTGAAAGAGACACTCCAGCAGGAGAAGCCGATCAAGGTTATCCTCAACGAGATGTTTACTTTTTTGATTGAAGAACTTGAGGTGGATACAACCAACAAGGGTTGTTTTATGGTGAACACGACAACGGAAATGGCTGCTCTTGATCCTGAAATTTGCGCGCTTGTCTCTGAAAACAGAGAAAAAGTGGAAGCTGTTTTTCGGGAAGCCCTCCGGAAAGCAGAGGAAAACGGCGAGTTACCGGCGCATCTAAACCCGGAAGCTTTAGCCCGCTATTTTTTCAATGTGTATAATGGATTGCGTGTGGTGGTGAAAACCAATCCCGGCCGGAAAGCCCTGCAGGATGTTGTAGATGTTTCCCTTTCAGTACTGGATAAGAGTTCAGGAGATCTTCTATAAAAAGGCTGTTTTCATTTTTTTCATAAACCAACTCCGGCATGTTACGGAGCCTAATTTGGTTAATTTTCATTTATTTTGCGTCTTTTCGGCTCTGCGTTCGTCTCCTTAAGTGAACAAATAACGCACAAATGGAGACCATTATGAATACCAAAAACTCAAATTTTACCAACCAGGAAACATCAACGCGCAGAATTAAGCTGGACTTGCTGGCCCTCGATCTTGACAGCTGCACGCGCTGCGTTGGCACACTCGATAATATTGCTACAGCCATTGAAAAGGTAGAAAGCATCCTTGAAGTAACGGAGACCCAGGTAGAGGTCAACAAAATCCTTATAGAATCAGAAGAAGAGGCAAAAGCGCATCGATTTGTCTCCTCCCCCACCATCCGGATTAATGACCGGGACATCATTTTCGAAACCCTGGAAAGTGCATGCGGTTCCTGCACCGATCTTTGCGGAGGTGAGGAAGACATCAGTTGCCGCGTTTGGAAATACCAGGGACAAGCGTACACCGATGCCCCGGAGGGGTTGATTGTCGACTCCCTGATGGCAGACATTTATGGCGGACATCAACAAGCTGCAGAGGAAACCGAAACGTACCACGTACCCCAAAACCTGAAACGGTTCTTTGCGGGTAAAGCAGAAAAAGAGGGTACTAAAACATCCGCTTGCTGCTCAACTGAAAAACAGGAAGCATGTTGTGAGCCGTCTGAGAAGGCTGCCTGTTGCGGAACCCGGGAGACAGAAACCTGCGGTTGCCAGTAAAACTAAAATAGCGGGAGAAAACTCGTCCGCCGATTTTTCTCCCGTCATTTAATTCAATTTTATATAGAACCGGTTGTTAAGAAATACGTTAGAAACCATGAAAAACACGACTGTCAACTGGCATGCCTATCGCTCAAATTTATATGCGTTTATTCTCAAACGCGTAGGAAGCGCAACCGTAGCAGAAGATATCGTGCAGGATGTACTGCTAAAAGCTTATAAAAGCCAGGATACCCTGCAAGATTCCGGCAAGCTGCGTAAATGGTTTTTCCAAATAGCCCGGAATGCTGTAATCGATTACTATCGCACCCATAGGAAAACGGAGCCACTACCCCATGCGTTTGCCGGCGATGAACCAACCACCCAAAATAATACCGAACACGAGCTGACGGCCTGCCTGAAGCCTTTCATCAAGAAGCTGCCGGAGCCTTACCAAAAGGCTATCATCCTTTCAGAACTGGAAGGATTAACACAGCAAGAAGTAGCTTCTCTCCTGGGATTGTCCCACTCTGGAGCTAAATCGCGCATCCAGCGCGGCCGCGAAATACTGGAGGGCATGTTTTTTAAATGCTGCAAGATAGAGCTGGACAGCCGCGGATCACTCATGGAATACAAACCCAACCAGCCTTGTAATAATTGCTGATTTTAATGTGCTCCGCCCTATAGCCTGCACCTCAACGTATTAGAACAATCCATTACTTATTTTACAAATCTGCTATTTTTAACGTGGTTGCGAGGTAAGAAAAAGAAGGATCCATTCCCGTCCGCACGTTTGCGGGCCCTGTGGAACGGAATTTCATGCCACCGGGAGCTTGATCCAATGGTATGTTCATTTTTTGTCACCAAAAAACGAACCAAAAACGTGTTGGTGAAATCGTAGATATTGTACTGACTATAGTTGATAGCTGGGGATTGCTTTAAAGCGTTCGTCGTTTTTTAAAAAGAATTTCCCGCGATTCCCCCAAACCCCATAAAGAAAAACGTGAAGTTTGATTCAACAATTATTCCCCCGGAGACGCATGCAATGCGCCCCTGCATATAGCGTTGATGAGGAGCCAAAAACGTATCATCCTGAACTGGTTTCAGAATCTATCAAGCTATAATTTTATACGTGTTTCACAGATATAAAATGCATAAGCGCATCCCTGGCTTCAGCACCCAAGTCAAGGCCGGGTGGTAAACTGTGAAATTGGCAATGTAAGTCTCCCTTTGAAAGGAGTACCGCCGGAGGCGGGGAGGGATGTTTGAAAGCAATGAAAGCGGGCACCATCTACAAAAGGTACGCCCCATATAATTCCCATTCCGTCACCTTGCCCTTTGCACCCTTTATAAATTCCCCAAATCTTCTATTTTAAGACAGAACAATATACCTTGGCAACTCTTCATTCATCAACACAAGGCATGACCATAAGCGAATACATCCAACGCATTAACGAACGCTACCGGAGCGGGCGCTCAACCGAACACAGCTACCGGGGTGATCTGCTAAACCTGCTTGAAACCCTGCTGCCCGACCTGGCTATCACCAATGAACCCAAACGCATTGAAGCCGGGGCGCCCGATTATATTCTTACCCGCAACGGCATCCCCGCCGGATTTATCGAAGCCAAAGACCTCGGCGACCCCGACCTTGCCGGCAAAAAGAAGCACAAAGAACAGTTTAACCGCTACAAGGCCACGCAAGATCCCTTTATTTTCACCGACTACCTCGACTTTCACCTGTACCTGCAGGGTGCATTCATCGCCTCCATCCGTATTGCCGACATTGAAGACGGCGAAATTGTGTCCCGCCCCGAGCGATTTGAGGAATTCCGCGATCTTATCCGCGACTTCGTAACCCATACCGGACAGACCATCCGTTCGGCAGCCAAATTGTCTAAGATGATGGCCGGCAAGGCGCGCCTGCTCTCGGATGTGATTGAGCGGGCCCTGCTGCAGGACGAAAAAACCGACGGCGTCAATGAAGCGGCCAACAATTCGCTGCGCGAACAGCTGGCCGCCTTCCAGAATGTGCTGATCCACGACATTGATGCCGAGGAGTTTGCCGATATCTATGCCCAGACCATCGCCTACGGCATGTTTGCCGCGCGGCTGCACGATCCCACGCTCGATACCTTCAGCCGGCACGAAGCCGCCGAGCTCATTCCCAAAACCAACCCCTTTCTGCGCAAGCTGTTCCAGTACATTGCCGGCTACGACCTGGACGACCGCCTGGTATGGATTGTAGATGCGCTGGCCGATATCTTCCGCGCCACCGACGTAGCCGCCCTGTTAGAGGACTTCGGCAAGGCCACCCGGCAGAATGATCCGATTATCCATTTTTATGAAACCTTCCTGGCTGAGTTTGACCCGGCCCTGCGCAAAAGCCGCGGCGTCTGGTATACCCCCGAGCCGGTGGTGAACTTTATTGTACGCGCGGTGGACGACATCCTGAAGGATGAGTTTGATTTAAAAGACGGGCTGGCCGACACCTCCAAAACCACGGTAAAAGTAAATACGGACGTGAAGGACAAGCGATCGTCCACCGGCTACAAGCAGGAAGAACGTGAAGTGCACAAAGTGCAGATCCTGGACCCGGCTGCGGGCACCGGAACCTTTCTGGCTGAGGTGATCCAGCAGATTTACCAGCAGTTTGACGGCCAGCAGGGCCTGTGGCCCAGCTACGTGGAGAACCACCTGATCCCGCGCCTCAACGGTTTTGAGCTGCTGATGGCCAGCTATGCCATGGCGCACCTGAAGCTGGATATGCTGCTGCGCGAAACCGGCTACGACCGCGAGAGCAGCCAGCGTTTTCGCGTATTCCTCACCAACTCGCTGGAAGAGCACCACCCCGACACCGGCACCCTCTTTGCCAACTGGCTGAGCGAAGAAGCCAACCAGGCCAACCGCGTTAAACGCGATACGCCCGTGATGGTGGTGATGGGTAATCCGCCGTATTCCGGCGAAAGTGCCAACAAGGGCGACTGGATTATGGAGCTGATGGAAGACTACAAAAAAGAGCCCGGCGGCAAGAAGAAACTACAGGAGCGCAATCCCAAATGGATTAATGATGATTATGTAAAGTTTATGCGCTACGGCCAGCATTTTGTTGAAAAGAATGGCGAAGGCGTGTTAGCCTTCATTAATCCACACGGTTTCTTAGACAACCCTACCTTCCGCGGCATGCGGTGGAACCTGCTTAAAACCTATGACAAAATTTATACCATTGATTTACACGGTAATAC
>JAFGWN010000044.1 GCA_016937115.1 Balneolaceae bacterium
AACAACACTTTTGAATTAAATTTTGATGATGCCCCTCCCCCGTATGACACTTCTCAGGCCATGCATGATACTACGATTGCCGGCGGCACAACTATTTATTTTTTTGAAGAAGGGGAAGGCCCCTTTAAAGTGGTGAGCAAAGATCAGATTGAAGTTGAAATTACCGGACGCACAGAAGAAGGACGCATTTTTGACAGCTCATTTAACAACCGGTCTGCAGTCAACCAACGGCAACTGGTTAACTTAACACCAAATTCCAAAAGAGTTATAGGCCCGAACGGACGACCATCATCTGTTCCACCGTTAGTTGAAGGATTAAGAAAAGGCCTTTTAGGGATGAAAGAAGGCGAAAGCCGTACTATTGTTATACCTCCGGAGATGGGTTATAACCCACAATACATTAACAAAGTGGGACAGGTTGGAAAAAACGGATTTGACCTTCGGGATCAAACAATCACCTACGATGTAGAATTGGTCTCCATTCAATAATCCTTGCTAATCTCAAATGTACTCCCGAGATATTCTATGCGAGAGTCCTGTAAGAATTTCATATGGGATGGTGTCTGACGTATTGGCCCAATCCTTAGCAGTGATATTTTCACCCAAAAGCTGGACACTTATCCCCTGCTCAAGTTCTTGGGCTCCCAAGCAGACCATGCAATAATTCATGGTTACCGTGCCTGCCACCGGGTAGCGGTTTTCCTCAATCACCACGCTGAAATTACCCGACAAGCTGCGTGGAATGCCATCCGAATAGCCTACCGGAATGACACCAATGCAACCATCTTTATCGGCTTTCCATGCAGCCCCATAGCTTACGGTTTCCGATTGTTTAATCCTGTTTACCTGAACAATTTTTGTCGTCCAGCTCAAAGCAGGTTTTAACCCGGGAATAGCTAATTCTCCGGGTGAATAACCGTACATACCGATACCGTTCCGCACAAGATCGAACTGGCCTTCGGGGCATTCAACCGTCCCGGCCGTATTGCACAGATGGGTCAGCAGATCAGGCCCAAAATGAGATCGCAGCTCCTTAAAAAGCTGAAGTTGGTGCTCTACTTTTGCCGAACCGGGCTCGTCGGCCGTTGCAAAGTGCGAATAGATCCCGGTGCATTTTAAATCGGAATACTTTTCTTTTGCATTAAGCACATCCTGAACCTGCCCGGCGCGAAACCCCAACCGGTTCATGCCAGTATTAAAGTTAAGATGATATTCTGTACCCGCCTCCAATAGCTGAAAATGTGCCAAACTGCTGATCGTTGCGGTTATCCGCAATTTTTTATAAAGATCTGCTTCCGTTTTTTTCGGGATCCCAAAGACAAGAATCGGATTTTTGATGCCATTTTCCCGTAACTCCACGGCTTCATATACATCGTTTACTGCAAACCACTGAACCTGACCGGCGATAGCCTGAGCCACTTTAACTGCTCCATGGCCATATGCATCGGCCTTAACTACCGCCATTTGCTCTACGCCAGGCTTACAGTACGATTTAAGAATTTTAAGATTATTCGAAATAACATCGAGGTTGATAGTAATAATGGAGTTGGAATCGGTCATAAATGATAATTTTTCTTAAAACATAAACCATTTTTTCTTCCTTAAATCTTTAAGTACCACTTGCGCTGCATTGTAACCGGCAGCGCCGAACACCCCGCCGCCGGGATGACACGAGGCCGACGACAGGTATAAATTTTTAATCGGCGTTTTATAATTACTCATCTCGGGAAGGGGGCGAAACATAAACATCTGATCAAAACTCATTTCTACATGCATCACATTGCCGTTAGGCATAGCATGTTTGCGCTCGATATCCAGCGGCGTCTGGATATGCCAGTCAATGAGTTTGTCTTTCATATTGGGAGCGTAATCAACCACTACGTCATAGATTTTTTGGGCTTCCTGCTCCCGGATGTTGTCCCAGTGCAAGCCATCAGCCAGCCGGTACGGATGCCACTGTGCCCATACAAACATTGTATGCCCGCCGCTCGGGGCTACATCTTCATCAATCCTGGAAAAAGTCATCGGCAGCACCGGCGGCTTTTCCGGTGGTTTTCTCTTCAAATAATCACCTATTGCATTTTTCATATACTGCTGAGAAGGGGCTAAAAGCTGCATGCCGTTGTGGATGTATGGGTCATCCGGGCAGGCGGTGTAGCGCGGTAGCTCCTCAACGGCACAGCGAATCACCATGCCAAAGCCATTGCCCACATTGATATTTCCCACTTTCTTGTACATTGACGGCTCCAGATGCTCCCGGCCCACCAGTTTCATCATGGTCGTCTGCACGTGTGCATTAGAGATGATCGTGTCGGCTTTAAACACTTCTCCTTCCCTGGTTCTTATACCTTTGGCTTGCCCGTTTGCGACCCGAATTGATTCGACCGGAGCATCAGTGATGATCGTCCCCCCGTGCGCCTCTACAAAATTTGCCATTGCCTGCGTAAGCATCCCACTCCCACCCCGTGGGTGCTTGGCCCCGCTCTGGTGCAGCATCGACTGCCAGCCGGCGAAATCACCCGTCGCAGGATGATCGGGTGTGGGACCGCTCTGGGCGGCAAACCAAATAATCGCCGATTTCAAATATTCATTCTCAAACGCATCATTCACGACCTTGCCGTAGTTAGCAAAGATTTTCTGCATGCCGCTGAGTTGTTGTCCTTTCTCAAACAGCGAACCATCTTTAACCTGCATTTTAGCAAGTTCTGCAGCGATATTTTTGGTGCTGGGCGGCATCATAAAGGCTTTAAGCACTCCCTTGTTGATGCGTCCCCAGAATTTGATGAATTCCCGATAGTTTTCGACGTCCCCGGGCGCAACTTTGGCTATGGAATCGATCGTTCGTTCTACATCCTTGAAGAAATGAATGACCCCTTTTTTATCTGGAAGCGGATACGACATAATGGGGTCCATTTCAATGTACTCCAGGCCATAATTTTCCAGCTCCAGTTCTTCCAAAATGCCCGTCTGATGAATCATGATATGCACCGATGAGCCTACATCAACCCGGAATCCTTCCGGAAAACGATCAGACTGAAACATCGTTTCGGTGCAGACGGCCCCGCCTATATTAGAACGCCGTTCTACAACACATACCTCATACCCCGCCCTGGCAAGATAGCAGGCTGTGACCAATCCGTTATGACCCGACCCAATGACGATTGCATCAAATTTTCGCATAATACCTTTTGTTTATAGGCTTCTTTTTTTTACCATCTATAGAGTCTCGTCCCGGGGCATCTCATTTTACAAAATTGTAACAAAATAAATTCTGGTTAAAGAATGAAATTTTTTAAAACACTGATTGCTGCTACTCTTGGAACCTTGCTGGCTTTGGTTGTCATCTTCATCGTGCTGGCTATTACATTATCAACCGTTGGTGAAGAGCCCGAACCTTATATTCGTGAAAACACCGTGCTCAAATTGAACGTTAGTGGTGCCCTGCCGGCCCGTTCCATTGACAATCCGTTTGATGAATTATTAAATCCAACCCGGCAAAAAGCGGTATCACTTGAAACACTGAAGAACAATTTAACTAAAGCTGCAGCAGATGATAACATAAAAGGCGTGCTTTTGGAAATCGATTTTGTGACCGAAGGCTGGGCCAACTTGCAGGCAGCGCACCGGGCAATTACCCAGTTCAGAGATTCGACGGATAAGTTCATTTATGCCATGACAAATGATGCCGGTTTCAATGAAAAGGGGTATTTCTTAGCCACAGCTGCTGATTCGGTTTTTTCACCGCCCGAGTCATTCTTTGAGTTCGACGGTTTCTATACCCAGGTTACCTTTTACGATAACCTTTTCGAACGAATTGGCGTTGAAGCTGAAATTACCCGAAGTGGAAAATACAAGGGGGCTGTTGAACCGTATCTTCGGGATGACCTTTCGGAAGAAAATGAATACCAGCTTACACAAATTATTGATGGCGTATCCAGCACTTTTCTTGAAGCAGTGAGTAAAAAATCGGGCAAGAGTGTGGAAGAACTTAACAACTTGCTGAATGGCACCCCCCATTTAACCGCCGGGTATGGATATGAACAAGGCTTTATCGACTCGCTGATGTACGCTCACCAACTGGATTCACTTATCACCCGACGCATTGGCTTTGAAGACGAAGATGACACTTTCGAAACCATCACTAATAGCCGCTATGCAAAAGTAAGTAATGAATCGGCCGGGATAGAGGACCTCGATTCTGATGGAAAAATAGCTGTTATTTATGCCTCAGGAATCATCATTCCGGAAATAGCTGCAGGAGGCGGATTCCTCAACAATCAACAGTTTATCACCGCTCCCTGGTTTAAAGAACAACTGGAGGAGGCGACCGAAGATGACGATGTGAAAGCGCTGGTTGTACGCATCAACAGTCCCGGGGGGTCGGGTAGCACTTCCGACGCCATCTGGAAAATGATACAAGAAACCCGCGAAAAGATGCCGGTTATTGTATCTATGGGTCCGGTTGCCGCCTCGGGCGGATATTATATTGCCATGGCTGCTGATACGATTGTTGCTGAGCCTACAACAATCACCGGTTCCATCGGTGTATTCTCAACAAAATTTAATACTAAACAGCTCTTTAATGATGAGCTTGGCATCACCTTTGACGAAGTAAGATCGCATGAGCATGCCGATTGGCTTTCGACCACACGTGGGTTTACGCCAAGCGAGCAGAAAGCGTTTCAAGCCTTTTCAGATAGCTTCTATGATGCGTTTATCACTAAAGTAGCGCAGTCACGCGGGTTAACTAAGCCACAAGTTCATGATGTTGCTCAGGGACGCGTATGGATCGCCGCCGATGCCCAACAGCAAAAACTGGTAGATGTGCTGGGTGGCTTGGACAAAGCGCTGCGCATCGCGGCTGAAAAAGCAGAACTGGAAGAGTTTGAAACCGAAGATTACCCAAAAGCCAAAGACTTGTTTCAGTTATTGATGGGTTCTACCCAGTCTAAGGTACAAAGTTGGTTCGGCGATTCTATTTTAGGAAATGACCATATACAAAAATTAGATCAGCAATTTTCAATGATGAAGAAACAGGATTTAATGCTTCTGTTCCCTTACGACATCAGTATTGAATAATTGATATCGACAACCTATGCAGTTAGGGCGCTTTACTATAGAGCAACTGAGTGAGGGACAGTTTGAGCTTTTCCCTGATGGCAAAATAAACCGTACACCTGTCCCGGAGTCGGCGAAAAGCTCTCCGGGTCTGCAAATGGAAAGTAATTCGTATGCAGGAATTAATCCTGTATACATAACCGATGGCTCACATCATATCCTGCTTGAAGCGGGCCTGGGCTGGGGACTTGATGCCGGAAGCACGTACACCGATGTCTCAAATGTCCGCACTAATCTTGATGTGTTTGGCGTCACCCCGGAAGATATAACACATGTAGTGCTCTCGCATCTCCATTACGATCACGCCGCCGGGGCAAGCTTTACAAATGAAAATGCAAGTACCCGTCCCACGTTCCCTAATGCAAGCTATTTTATTCAGCAGGCTGAATGGGATTTTGCTATATCGCAGGTACAGCAGGAAGCACCGACTTCGCAATTTTATAACCTTGATGATCTGTATCGCCTGTATGCCGACGATTGCTTTGAAATGATTGATAAAAACGAGTACGAAATTCTGCCGGGATTAACCGTAATCAAAACCGGTGGACATACGGCCGGTCATCAGATTACTAAAATAAGAGACGGAGGAAATACAGCGTACTTCTTAGGTGATTTAATTCCAACCGAACAACAACTCAACCACTTTGATGTTGATAATCAGGATGAGAGCCGGGTTCAGGTGAAAAAGATGAAAACAACCCTGCTCAGAGAAGCCTGTAAAGAAAATGCCTTTTTACTTTTCTATCACTCTATCCACTCCACGATTGGCCAGCTGGATAAGGATGAAGACAGGAATTACGTGTTAAAAGAAATTTAGATACTTATTGATAAAACGAATATGACATGCATTCGAAATAAGGTATTCGTTTTGGATCAAACTAAACGATCACGTCGGAGGGCTTTTCTGACGCCTGGTAGCTTCCCACTGCAAACCAGCGCGTCCGGGCAGAATAAGAGGTCCGTTTTGCCAGGCCGCTTCTACTGCTTATTCATCGAGATCAGAAATTCTTCGTTATTCTTCGTGCCCTTCATTTTATCAAGCATAAACTCCATCGCTTCAAAGGCGTTCATGCGGTTCAGATAGCGGCGGAGCAATACCACCTTTTCGTGCTCCTCTTCCGGCACAATAAGTTCTTCGCGCCGCGTACCGCTTTTAAAGACATCGATAGCCGGAAATATTCGGCGATCTGAGAGCGTGCGGTCCAGCACAATTTCCATGTTACCAGTACCCTTAAACTCTTCGAAAATAAGATCATCCATGCGTGATCCGGTCTGAACCAATGCAGTAGCCAGAATGGTGAGGCTCCCTCCGTTCTCGAGATTACGCGCTGAGCTAAATAGCTGCCGCGGTTCTTTAAGTGCCTCAGAATCAACCCCGCCAGACATCGTACGCCCGGAACCAGGGGCACAAATATTATAGGCCCGCGCCAAGCGTGTGATGGAGTCCATCAAAACTAACACATCGTGACCACTTTCAACCAGACGCTTCGACTTTTCAAATACAATCTCCGCCAGCCCGATATGGTTCTCCGGGCGTTCATCAAAGGTAGAAGCAATCACTTCTGCATCTGCAACATTGCGCTCCATTTCGGTTACCTCTTCGGGACGTTCATCAATCAGCAGGATAATTACTTTCGTCTCAGGATTATTGGCATTTACAGCATTGGCGATATTGCGTAAAATAGTTGTTTTACCGGTTTTAGGCTGTGCTACAATCAACCCGCGTTGGCCTTTACCTAATGGGGCAAACAGATCGATGATGCGCGTCGTATATTCATTGGGTTTGTGCTCAAGCAGAAGGCGTTCCTCAGGGTAGATCGGAAGCATATCTTCAAAGTCTTCCCGGTTGTCCATGTCGTGCGGTATCTTGCCATTCACCCCGTCAACGCGCAGTAGGGCAAAATAGCGTTCGCCTACTTTCGGGGGGCGAATAATGCCAATCACGCAATCGCCCTGCTTCAACCGGAACCGTTTGATCTGCGATGGTGATACATAAATATCATCCGGGCTCGCTTTGTAATTGTAGTTGACCGAGCGCAGGAAACCGTAGCCGTCGGGCAGAATTTCAAGCGTTCCTTCCTGAATCAAATAGGGCCCTAATTCCGGCTCAATCTCTGCCAGGCGTTCATCCAGGGTCTCCGCATCGGATTCGGGCAGAATATCGTGAACACTTTTCTTGCCTTTTTTACCTGATTTTGACCGTCCGGAACTTTTACTTCCGTTGCTGCTGCCTGAATTTTTCCGTGAGGCTTTATAGGGCTGCGTATGCTGAGAACCGTCCTGTTGCATATCCTGATCCTGATCGGATGATGTCGTTTTCTCACCACCTGACTCTGAAATTTTTTGTTTTATATTTTCCACAAGTTCTTTTTTTCGTAACCCGTAAATAGGGGTTGCACCTACTTCGCGAGCCAGTTTATGAAGTTCTTTGACTGTTTTTTTATCCAATGAATCTAATTCGCGTTGGCTCAGTTCATCGGTCTGAATATCCGACATGATAATCGTAGATAATTATTTTATGAATTGGGATGAATAAATAATTCGTCGTTCCTAACTAAAAACTAATAATAGAAAGAATTGTATATGCGTAGTACTGTGTAGCGTTTCAGGAGGATATGTGATTAACGGTTTTCTAACATTGATAACCAATCCCGCACCGTCGCATAAAAATAAAAACTTCCGGCAAAAATTACTAATTCACTGCGAAATTCTTTCAATAAGGTACTGGGTATATTTTGCTTGTCCGGAAATGATTGTACATCAGGAAGCCACGTTTTAATGTCATTCATTGTAGCTGCTCTCCCTAATGGAAGTGTATGATAAACTATTTTTTTGAATTCCGAAAATTCTATCATCATTTTTTCATTTATTTTATCCTGCATTAATGAAAGTATTAATACCGTTTCAGCGACTGGTTGTATCGTGTCCACCATCTGCTTCATCGCCCGGACGGCATCGAGGTTATGAGCGCCATCAAAATACCACCGGTAATGGGAATCCAGTTTTTCGAAACGTCCCCGATTGGGATATAACGTCCGTATATGCCCTATTCCGGCTTCAAATTGCTTTTTAGAGACCGGAAATCGAGATTGCAACAACTGCGTCACCCGCCATCCAACGGCAATATTGTACGCCTGAACCGGCGTTTCCAAATCTGATACAAGTGACCATGACCCCTCTTCTGTCTCTAATAAATATATTTCATCTTTAAATTGTGGCTGTAAGGCATCAATCGTCCTAAACTCACAGTGATTTTTATCTGCTGCATGCTCTATTTCCTGTGCGGCTTCGGCCGGCATATTTCCAATGACCACCGGTACCTTTTCTTTGATGATGCCCGCCTTCTCCCGCGCTATAGCCGGTATTGTATCGCCTAAAATATCGGTATGATCCATCGTTACATTCGTAATCACCGAAACCAACGGAGTGATGATGTTCGTTGCATCCAGCCGCCCGCCTAACCCAACCTCAATAATTGCAATATCAACCTTGCGGCGGGCAAACCACCAGAAGGCAATGGCAGTGCTCACTTCAAAGTAGGTGAGGCGAAAACTCTTGATCAAAGGCTGGTAACTGCTAAAAAAATGTACCAGTTCTTCGTCTGAAATTTGGTTGCCATTAATTGTAAACCGTTCCGAAAAAGCCAACACATGGGGTGAGGTATAAACCCCGACGTTATTTCCCGCCTGCTGATAAACCGACGCCAGAATCTGGCAGGTGCTCCCTTTGCCATTGCTGCCGCCTACATGAATTGCCGGAAAGCTATCCTGCGGATCGCCCATCGCCGCACAAAATTTCTGAAACCGATCCAGCGAAAAGTCGGCCGCTGCCTTTCCACGGTCTTTAAACTGGGGGATGGCTTTTAAAAGATGGTGAACATCTTGAATGCTTTCTATTGACATTATTTAAGAATTATTCTTAATCCTTTGTTTTAGACATATATATGCTTGTTAATTTTCTTTGTTTACCCAAAGAAAACGAACCTTTATAAAGCACGTGCTTATGTAATAGCTTTTCATGCCTACACTGATGAAAAAGATAGAACCCTCCAATTAATTAAACTTATTCCGCTTACAAATCAAACTAAGCTAAAAGCTATTTGGTACATTCTGAAACTTTAGCATATGACCAATCTATATTTACTTGTTGTCAGGTAACAAAGTCCCCCTTCAAAAGGGTGCGTCCCGACAAAGTAAGGGCGTGGGGATGTTATGACTCACAAGAAAGTATTTCTTAATTCAGACATTCCCGGTTTAACGTGTTTTTAGAGTTCCAGCGTGCTAAAAAATTTTAATTTCATTATTGGCTTTAAGCTATGTACTTTTAGTCTGTTTTAAAATGCGTTGGGTCAAAAATGTTTTATAAAACTCTTCTAAAGCCATTCTTATTTCAACTTGATGCTGAGAAGGCACATGATGCAACCTGTCGGGCAGCAAAAAAGGTCGATCAGTCAAAGGTTTTAGCTTCATTAACCGACAGTTTATATAATTTCCAATCTCCACTGCTTTCGCAATCATTTTGGGGACATACCTTTCGCAATCCTGTTGGGTTAGCGGCCGGTTTTGATAAGAACGGATGCCTCGTAAATGCTATGGAAACGCTTGGAATGGGTTTTGTTGAAGTGGGAAGTGTAACTGCTCAGGCGTCGTGCGGGAATCCCAAGCCGCGTGCATTTCGCCTGCCCAAAGACCAGGCCCTGATCAACCGGATGGGCCTCAATAACGACGGTGCCCAAACGGTGGTTAAGCGTCTTCAAAACACCACGTTTAATATTCCATTGGGAATAAACATTGCCAAAACCCATAACCCAAATATCATGGGCAGCAAGGCTATTGAAGACTATATTTTCAGCTACAGGGAAGCACAAAAAATAGCTGACTATATCACCCTTAATATTTCGTGCCCGAATACAACAGAGGGGAAAACATTTGAAGACCCGGAGGTACTCAATAACCTGCTTTCGGCCATCCAGAAAGAAAAAGGCATTAATATGGTGCCGACACTGGTTAAATTTTCCCCCGATTTGGGCCATCCGCAATTAGAAGAGTTGGTCAACGTGTGTGAAACCCACCATATTGATGGCTATGTAGCCTGCAACACGTCATCATCGCGCCGAAAACTTAAAACGAAAGCAGCCCAACTCGATGAAATCGGCCGCGGTGGACTCAGCGGAGCACCTCTTTCTTCGAGGAGCATCAGAACAATACGATGGATTCGGGAGATTGCCGGAAATCGAAAACCAATCATCGGCGTAGGCGGAATCAATTCATTTGAAACGGCACTTGAGATGATGAAAGCCGGAGCAAATTTACTGCAAGTTTACACGGGGTTGGTGTACGAAGGTCCCGCTTTGGTAAAGAGAATTAATCGTAAATTTGCTGACTACCTGGAACAACATGATCTTGCTTCTATCGGGGAAATGCGCTGAAAAATAACGGGTACTATTCACATCTTTCAGGGTCGTTGAAATACCTTTGTTTAGACCTCTCGCATCCCTCTTACAACTCATATAATTCTAATAAATTACCAATCTCACACACAATTTACATGGTATAAATAAATGAGCAGCAACGATATAACTCGTAATTTGGATGATTGTATGGGTATTGTCAGGGGGAACTTCTCTTTGTTCATTTCACATTTCTTTATCCCTGTCCCCGATGTATCGGGGCCCGTAGCGCATCTCAGATTTAGATCACTGTTTTATCGGGAAATCTACTTCACAGGAAACAGTTTCAGTTTTGCCTTTGCCATTCAAGTCAATCGGTTCAAACCGGAGCTGCGCCTTCATTGCTTTTTCATATGCTTCTTCAATACCTAAGTTTGTGGGGTTCGAAATAAGCTCAAACGAATTGACTGTGCCATCCGTATTTATTTCCAGCCGGTACGTCAGGCTCCCCGATAGGCTTAACCCTTTCAATCGCTCGGGAAGTTTGATAGCCTGCAGGAAAGTTGGCATATCGGGTGTTACTTTCGGTGTTATGTTTAATTCTTTACATGTAAGAAGCCCGTTTGTACCAGTTTGATTGATAACCTGCGACCATTGATCCACTGTTTGAATTTGTGGCGCAGCCGGAAACACTTCTTTAAATTCATCCAGTAATGCCCGGACCTGATTCCATTCTGTTCTGCTGTATCTCAATGTATCAATGTTTAAAGAATCTGGAATGCCTTGGTAATTTGATGTATCTGCCACACTCGAATCAGCGGCTTTAGCAACCCGGATATATTCCCGAATAGCCTGATAATAAATAGACGGCGCTAATGGTGAATCCCTGTTTTCCAAGGCCAGGTTTCGAAGGTGCTCAGCACGCTCCGCATTTGGCGGGGTGTGTTCCTGCCGGGAAAGCAGCTTCTGGACTTTATCCCGCAATTTTTCAGTAGTATCGGCTGTATTTTCCAGCGCATCGCTATTCAGCTGTCCCCCTTCTATACGCCTGGCATAAACCGACCCGGCGTATTTATCAAGAATACGCTGTCGATATTTTGCAGCGCTGTCGGGTTTTTCCCGGAGTTCGTAAAGTTTGAACATCGAGTATAATGTCTGCGGTTCTAACGATGAGTCTGTGGTGTCATCCAGCACCTTCCGGAAATAATACTGTGCGCTGTCGGGCTGATTAAGCGTCAGGAAAAATAAATTTCCCAGGCGATATTGCAGGTTCAGGCGTTCCTTTCTTTTCTCTTTTTTCTGCTGCAATGTTTGGGGAATCTCACGTAAGTCAATGCCCAGCTGGCGGTCTGTGAGGCCGTTTTGCGGTGTTTCTGATCCCTCCGGTACCGTTGATTGGGTTTCATCACTGGTACTCAATATGGCATTCGTGCGCCGCCAGTTATCTACCAGCGGGCGATTCCCCCAGCGGGCTCTGAACTGCTGCCGGGCAGCCTCCACCATCCGGGCGTTGCGATAGTTTAGAAAACCAAACCTTGACGATTCAGGTTCACCCCCAACCGGATCGGATGAAGTATCCTGCACAACATTCGTCAATATATTCTCCTCTTGCTGGTCATCGCTCTGCTTATCTCTTAGCAAGGCCCTTTTTTGTCGGCGTACAGCGACCAATGCTGAATCGAGCTCTTGCGGGTTTAATTGTCCCAGTGCAATTAAACTATCAACCTTCGCAATTCTGTTTTTCAGCGAAATATAATCTCCGTAAGCAGTAGCCAGTTGTGTAGCGCTTTGGTCTGAAGCATTCTGTATCTGACGAGATAATGAGGAAGATGAATCATAATAAGCCGCGGCAAGGCGATAATCGTTGTACTCCCGGCTATAAAGCTGACCCAGTTGATAGTAAGTGTCGGCTAAAAGAGATAACTGTTCACTCCGCGGACTGCTTAAAATGTTTTTATAAATCATTTCGGCCTTTCGGACTTCGCCTTCCTGTTCATAGGTTTGGGCCAGCTCAAAAGACAAAGCATTTTGGTGATCAAAATTCTTGTCGTCACTCAGCATTGAACGGTATATCGATATAGCAAGATCAAAATTTCCATTCAGGCGGGAAACCTCTGCCCTCTTTATATTTGCCCAGTAAATGTACTCATAGTCCGGAAAATTCGGCTCTACATTGCTATACGCCTGGTAAGCACGGGTTAAATCACCCTGAAACTGCAAGACCTGTCCCAGCAAAAAATAACTTCTGCCCTTTAACGCACGGTCTTCAACGCGGAGAATAGCCGGCTCAAGTATGCTTGCTGATTGCTGCCAGTTTTCAAGCATAGCGTGATGCTGAGCAAGCATAACCTTAACCTCCGATTCCAAATCGGGGCTCCAGCTATGGGCTGAATCGGCCAGCTGGGTCTCAAGAAAGCTGATGCCTTCGCCGTACGACGCAATATCAAGAAGTGCCCGGCCTTTCCATAGGATGGCTTCCTGTCGTAAGCGGTTTGGTGTGGATGCTTCGACCAACTCTTCGAACGACTGAATTGCCAGAAAAAACTCTTGCCGATAGTAATAAGATTTACCGATCAACAGGAGCGCGTCATCCGTCCACTTTGAGTCGGAATGCCGCCGGAGAATCAACGCCCCTTTGTTGATGGCTTCTTCAAAATCATCACTCCCGGCATTAACCGGTGCCGGGTGCGGACGAATGGGTACATCAGGATTAAGTTGAACCGGCTGCTGCTTTACCTTTTTAAGTCCTGACCTGTAATCATTCTTGGCATTATAAAACGTATTGTAGTAAGCGGTAAAATTATTCCAGGAACTGGAAAGCCCGCCCCCGCACCCGGCCAAAAATAGAACGATAATTGTGATAAAGATCTTTTTCACGTGTGTCTTTACAGATAAAACTGATTAATAGAATAAGTCGTTTTAACACGTTTACCGATTAAAAATAATAAAAATAATCAGTTTTTATTCGTTATAAACTGCTACGGGTTATCACATTCCCCACGGCTAAAGCCGCATCTCCTTCAAAGAAGAACTTAAACGCTCTTTGAGAGAGGTGGGAATAGATGTGTCAATTACAGCGGGAACTTAGAATGTAACACATCGAATTTTTTGCGAATAAAATCCAACCGGTTAACATGTTGGCCTCCATTTTAATGTAATAGAAAATCCCGGCAACAAAAAAGGGCTGTGTTGATAAACACAGCCCTTTAAAACCCGGAGGTTTTATACTTATTTATAAGATCAGGAAATTATTCTCCCTCAATCGTCAAGGTATACGTTTTTAAATTTTCAGCTGCCTCAACGCCATCTGCGTCCTGTAGTATAAGGACGAGTTCTACTACCTCTCCGTCGGGAACGCTATTTTCGATCACCTCTATTTCAATGGGTCCGGTAACACTCGCGTTAGCCGGCAACGTAATGGGTGATGAGGTTACCAAATTATAATGCGTGCCCGCTTCTGCCGTAGAGTTTTCTTCATCTACTACAAAGCTTACCGACAAGTCTGAACTTCGCTGCTCCCCGATAAGCTGAACCTTTAGCGGTTCACTCGGATCGAAATCATCGACATCGGCGTCGGACACAACCTGGTTAAGAGGCCGAAACTCTATTTTGGGGTTATCCTGAAAGCGTTTGTTTTCTTGTTCAAACAGATCATTCAAGCATCCGCTTAAAAACAGACTGGCAACAATTACAGTAACTATTTTTACTAATATTGAATTTTTCATAGCAACTTAATTTGTTTCGAACGTTAAAAATTTTTGATTAATCGAAAAACGGATTTTCGACCAGATTAGGATTCAATTCAACCTCTCCGTCGGGTAAATCATCGAGGAAAACCGAGGTTTCATACCGCAAAAAGCTTACGGTAGTTGTCCCGTCTGCTTCATTAAAATCTACTTTGCGCAGGTCACGTCCGAGGCGTTTCAGGTCGAAAAAGCGATGCCCTTCAGCCACCAGCTCGCGCCGTCGTTCATCCAGTATTTCATCCAGCACGGCATCGGGTGTTACCGACCCTACATAAGGGCCTACACCCCGCTGTGTGCGCAACTCATTAAGCTTGGTTACGGCTGCTGCAGGTCCGGCGGTATTCAGCCGGGCTTCAGCCTGTATAAGAATCATTTCCGAGGCCCTGAAATGAACGTAGTCATCCGCAAACTGTCCCTGCTCGGCAGCATATTTATGAAGTTCCAGATTACCTGCATTAACAGCGGAACATACATTTATGGCATCGCCTGTTACATCATTAAAGCATGGCGTATACCACGCGTCCAGCCGCGCATCTCCGGATTCATAAAGATTAATAAGATCGTCCGTCGGGATTTGGCCAAACCACTGCATAGATGTGTAAGCGGCAAGACCGTCATTGATCCCCCCGGTCTCCGTAGCCGGATCCACATCAATCGTGAAAATCGCTTCGGGGTTGCTGGCCGTCTCATCAAACATGGTTTCTACCTCATCCGGTGTAGCCAAGCGTGCACCCGAGCTGCTAATTGCAGCCGCAGCTGCATCATCGGCCTCTTGGTAATTGCGCTGGTACAGTTGCACCCGCGCCAACAACGCCTGGGCTGCAGCCGTGGTAATAAAGAACGGACCGCTATCCGACTGCTGGTTGAGTGCAGAAATAGCCCCATTAAGATCGGATACAATCTGCTGATAAACCTCAGAAACCGTACTTCGCGATTTGAAATCGGCATCGGATACATCCAGCGTAGGTTGGGTGCGAATAATCACGCCAAGGTCAAAACCGGCCCCATCACCGCTGGAAGGTGCCATACCCGGCTCGTAACCAAAAATACGCACCAGGTGATGCAGGGCAAACGCCCGCATAAACAGCGCTTCACCGGTATACTTCGTTTGGGTTGCTGCGGTAATGACTCCTTCCGGAATGCCTTCGATCAGGATGTTGGCATCGTTAATCATATCATAAAGATTGGCCCAGGCAGCTGTACCCACACCCGCTTCAAAATCATTATTATTTAATGACTCAAAACGAGTTCCCGAACCAATATCGGTATTATCAGCCAGCGCGCTTGGCCCCAGCAGCCAGGTGGTGTTCATATCCGGAGCTGCGTGCATGCGGCTATACATTCGGGCGCGCACCCCATTAACCGCCTCGGGACTGTTCAATGCAATTTCTTGAGAAATAGCCGTACTTGGATCGGTATTTTCAAGAATATCGTTACAAGCCTGGCTGACCAGCAGCAGGCTCACAAGAAATGTTAATTTAATCAGATATTTCATAGCGAAATCCTTGTATTTAAATATTAAAATTGTTTAGAACGTGAGCTCAATGCCACCATTAATCTGCAGTGCGGTGGGGAACGAGGCTTCTGACTCATTGCCTACTGTTTCAGGGTCAACATACGGGTATGCTGTCCACGTCATCAGATTGAGCCCGGAACCATAAATTCGGATGCCCGACAAGTTCAGCTTTTCCACCAGTGTAGTCGGGAGATTATAACTCAAACTCACATTCTTCAAGCGAATATAACTTGCATCAAAAAGGGAGTTACTGCTGTTAACATCAGACCATCCGGCAGATTCGAAGTATCCGTTTCCATTTTCACGGGCAACAGGGTATCGAGCAATATCACCCGGATTTCGCCAGCGATCGGTTGCCACTGCTTTAAGAACACCCTCTTCATCAGCAAATAGGTAACTGAATTCCGTTGCAGGCTGTACCGTCTGTCCAAAGCTAAATTGGAAAAAGGCGCTAAGCGTTAACCCTTTATAGGAAACAGAATTGCCGAATCCACCAATCACATCCTGCTCACCGCCGTCTAAAAACACATTGTCGGCTGTAGTTGGGAAGTAGGTCAGGTTGCCGTTGGCATCGTACCACATCGGGCGGCCATCAGCGGGGTTCACACCGGCCCAACGCGGCATCCAAAATGCTTCAAGCGAATGGCCCACGGCAATCGGGTCATCATCACTTGGATCCAATAACTGGGTATCACCGACCAACTCTTTAACTTCATTTTTTTGAACGGCAATATTGAAGTTGGTTGTCCAGTAAAAACCGCCACGGTTTAGATTCACCGTGCGCACTTCAAACTCGATCCCTTTATTTTGAACCTCACCAATGTTTTCTGTAATGGTTCCAAAGCCACTATCTGTCGGAAGCGGACGGTCTAACAACAGATCCGTATTATTACGCTGATATACATCTATACTTCCCGACACCCGTCCTCTGAACAAGGAATAATCGAGGCCAAGGTTAATTTCTTTGGCTTCTTCCCACGTCAACCTCTTGTTGGCCAGGCGGGATGCAGTCAAGCCTGTGGTTCCCCGATATGTTCCAGAGACACCAAATAAACCGCGGGAAGCAAAGTTATCAATGGCTGAGTTTCCTGTTATCCCATATCCGGCTCTCAGCTTAAGCTCTTCAATAGCATCAACATTAAAGAAGTCTTCCTCGCTGATGCGCCATGCACCCGAAACCGACGGGAAAAAGCCCCAGCGATTATCGACTCCGAATCGTGAGGAACCGTCATAACGGGCGGTAGCAGAAAGGTAATAGCGGGCATCGTAATTGTATTTCACCTGCCCGAAATAACTGGCAATGCGGAACTCGGTATTAAAGCCCTGATTAAAATCCGGGGTTGCCGCAGCATCAATCACACCAAGGAACGGGTTCCCGATTCCAATGGAGGTCGCTTCGGTTTCATCCCGATATTGACGCCGGTATTCGGCACCAATCAACCCGGAAACGTTATGATATTCATCGAACGTTTGGCGTGCATTTAACCGCAGGTTTGTTGTAAAGTTGCTAATGGTGCCATAGCGGCGATTTACACTTCCGTCGTCACCCGGATCAGCAATGGGGCGTTCCCAATCCCGCTCTTTTTCAAAGCGATAATCGATCCCAACCAAACCGCTCATTGAGAGCCAGGAGTTAAAATCGTACCGTGGTGAAAGATTTGCAAGGATACGTGTTGTTTCTGTTGAACGTTCTTCTTCGTTCAAGACTACGGCAGGGTTATTGTTCAATCCCTGTTCTGTGTTGGGATTATAAGTTCCACCCTCGGCAAGCGTGTTTTGGCCCGTAAGATTTCCTTCAGCGTCAACATACGGAAAAGACATTGGCACCTCCTCAATAGACTGATAAAACGGGCAGTTCACGAAAAAGCCATCCTGACAAACGCCGGGGGCTGATGAATTGCTCAGTTTTACCCCCACTCCCGCCGAAAGTTTAGACGTAAAGCGATGGTCAAAATTGGTTGTCAGGCTGTATCTTCTGAATTCAACTTCCTTCACCTGGGCTTCCGTTTTATCACGACCTGCAGAAATAAAGTACTGGGTATCTTCAGATCCACCGCTTACCGAAACATTCAGGTTGTTCGACATTCCATCCCGGTAGATAAATTCCTGCCAATCATACGTAGGTAAACCGGCCGGGTCAAAGTCTTCGGGATATCCGAAATCTTCAACGTCGCTGCGGGTCTCTGTTTCTCCCTGTGCTTCTATATGATATTCGACCCATTCCTGGGAGTTCATCAGTTCAAGGCGTTTAATATCTTTTCTGACCCCTGTTTCAAAGTTCACTTTAACCTGGGCTTCTCCCTCCCGGCCTCGTTTTGTGGTAACAATTACCACACCGTTCGCGGCCTGAGCTCCATAGATAGCAGCCGCAGAAGCATCTTTCAGCACTTCAATCGATTCAATATCGGTAGCGGGAATATTACTGAGCGGCGATATATCATTAACTTCAGTTGTTGATTCCGTATTTACGGGAACACCGTCAATAATCCAGAGTGGAGAATTGCCGGCGTTAATTGATCCTTCTCCCCGTACACGAACCTCAAAACCACCGCCCGGGTTACCACTCGATGTTGTTAACTGAACACCGGAAGCACGCCCCTGCAATAATGCCTCGGGGCTTTGAAGCGAAACGTCTTGCAGATCTTCGGAACTGACCGAGGTAACGGAACCCGTAAGTTCGCGCCTTGTCTGCGTCCCTCCATATCCGGTAACAACCAGTTCATCCAGTCCGGTACCTCCCATTTGCAGCTGCACATCTTTCGTAAGTGTTTGTCCGGGCTGAACCTGAACTTTTTCTGTATATGTCTGGTAGCCTATAAACGAAACCCGGAGCGTATAGCTGCCGGCAGGAATATCTGAGATCGTATAGTTACCATTAACATCAGTTGCTGCACCCTTTTGAATTTCAACTAAGTAAACATTTGCCGACGGGAGTGTTTCACCCGAAGCATCTGTAACCTGACCTTCTATTGTTCCTGTACTCTGCGCCCAGGAAAGCTGCACAAATAAAAACAGAAACAAGAATAGCAATGGTATCCTTTTCTCCATAATGACCTCTGAATTTAAATTGACTGTTTATGCTGATTTAAAACCCGATTGATATAAATCGGTATTAATGAAAGCTAATATTCTGATTGGAATATTAAAATTTATTAACACTTTTTTTCAACTAATCTCAAGGTTCTATCTATACAGTAAGAAAAGCTTAAATAAATCAATAGCAGGGAGTAAATAAGCATTATTATCTATCCTATCGTGCTCACTTTTACCATATTTGTGCGACCTCTTTTGGCGATAGGAATGCCGGTTGCCAGGATTACACGATCGCCTTCATTTACAATACCTGTTTGTTTTAGATGGTCTTCCATCAGGCGCACGCTTTTATCAGTATCAAAAATGGTATCAATTTTCACCGGTGTGACGCCCCAAACCAGCGCCAGTTGATTGCAAACCTTTTCACTTTCGGTGTATGCCAGAAGCGGCACGTGCGGACGAAACTTGGCAATCCGCCGGGCTGTGCTGCCTGAATGGGTTAGCGTGCCAATTACTTTCGCATCCACATTCCGGGCCAGCGAAACACACGAATAGGCAATCGACTCTACAATCTGTTTTTCTTTCCATTCGGGCTTGCGGTATTCCAAACTGTTATACAGGCGGTTGGCATTCGACTCCATCGACCGGCAAATTTTATCCATCGCATGAACGGCTTCGGCAGGATAGTTGCCGATAGCCGTTTCGCCCGAAAGCATCACCGCATCGGTGCCGTCGAGCACGGCATTGGCTACATCCGAGTTTTCGGCCCGGGTTGCGCGGGCATGTTGAATCATGGAGTCCAGCATTTGGGTAGCTGTGATAACCGGTTTACCTGCCCGGCGCGAACGGTCAATGATTCGCTTCTGCACCAGCGGTACCTGCTCGCTGGCAATTTCGATACCCAAATCACCGCGGGCCACCATAATACCATCAGCCTCTTCAATAATTTCATCAATGTGGTCGACCGCTTCCGGTTTTTCAATTTTTGCGATAATACCCGCCTGCGAATCGAGCGCGCGTAGCCGTGAGATAACCTCTTGCACATCATTGGCCGACCGCACAAACGACATAGCGATGTAATCCACATCCTGTGAAACCGCAAATTCCAGATCGGCGATATCCTTTTCGGTTAATGAAGCCATCGAAATTTTTACGCCCGGCAGGTTCACTCCTTTTCTCGATTTCAGCTCGCCACCCACAACTACCTGGGCAACTACATTTTCTTTCTCTTTCTTTACAACCTTCAATTCCAGCAGCCCGTCATCCATTAGAATCCGGTCTCCCTCTACCGCATCTCTGGTAAGTCCATCATAATCAATCGGGATGGTTTCGGAGGTGCCTTCGATTGTGTTATCGGTTGTCAGCGTTACATACGAGCCGCTTTCGAGCTGCTGCCCATTATTCTTCATTTGCCCGACCCTGATCTTAGGGCCCTGTAAATCAGCCAGTATCGGTAATGTAGCATCGTACTGTTCAGCTATACTTCGAACTGCAGCAATTACGTTGGCATGATCTTCGTGGGAACCGTGCGAAAAGTTTATCCGGGCCATATTCATCCCGCTCAAAACCAATTGCTCAATTTTTTCTTGTGTATTACTGCTGGGGCCCAGTGTACATACTATCTTGGTGCGGCGCTGACCTAAACTCATAAGTTACGTTTTGTTGACTAATTATGATTACAAAAACTGAATCATTGTTAAATACTATTCTCTTCTATAAGATATAAAAGTGAAGGCATCGGAAAATAAATTTTGCGTAAAAAACTCAAAATCAATTGATTGTCTATTCACATAGTACCTATTTGCCTAAAGTGATGGATGTTAATTTAAAAGAACATTTTATCGCATAAATATGTTACTTACGACTACCAAGGTATTTAATACGTTATTAGTGTTATGGCACTATGGATTCATCAAAGTTGAGAGTGATTATTTTTTTATAACTTACTAATATTGGGATTATGACTTATCTAAATCAATATTACCATACGTTGTTCGGTAAAACCTCTCTATTCTGTCTTGCCGTATTTATTGGATTGAGCTGTGCCCGCAGTGCCAATCCCGATATTGAGCGCGGTTCGGATTATGAATATCGCCCGGGATATCCCGAAGTACGGTTTTCGGCGGTGGGATTTCTAAATGAGGATAACCAGCCCAGTATTAATTTAGCTGCCGACATCGTGTATGGCAGCCTAATTTTTAAAGAATTTGAGGGGACTCAGCAAGCACAAATAGGTATTGATGTTCGTATTGTAAAAAAAGAAACCGACGACAATGTCATCGATAGCAAGCATTACGATATAGAAATCAAAAAAGAAGATTCCAGTATTACAACCAGCCAAAAATCTTTTATTTTTGAAAAACGTATTGATGTGCCGGCTGGCAGCTACACCGTTTATTTTACGTTGACGGACAAAAACTCCGGCAAAAAAATTACCCGGTCCACCGATACCTCCATCCCCGATCCCACCAATAACCAAATCGATTTAACCGATATCAGGATGCTGGGAAAAGACATGGATGCAGATTCTCCCGACTGGTTCCCTATTACCACGTACGATGTGCCCGGACGCATAGACTCTCTGATGTTTATTTTCCAGGCAACCAACAACAGCTCCGACCAGCCGCTGACAATTAGCGCCGAGCTACTTCGGTTTGAATCGGATCAATCCATTGCACGGCCCATGTATTTTAATAACTACAGTCCGTCGTCCATTCAATACAAAGGAATTGACTTTGATGAAGAAACCGTTATACGGCAGAGCCAGCGAAAATTGCTGGAGCCGGGCAGTGTTTTCATCGAATTTCGGTTTGCCCGGCAAGAACGGGGAAACTACCGCTTTGAGGTGCGATCCGACAAAGAAGAAGATCAGTTATTTAAAGCGCGTGATTTTGGCGTGAAGAGTGAAAATTATCCTGCAATCAAAACAGCGCGTGAACTTGCCCGCCCCCTTGCCTACTTAATGGATGAAGGAGAATATGAAGATTTAATGGCCATATCCGACTCAGATTCCCTTAAACAAGCCATCGATCGATTCTGGCTGAGAGAGATTGGCAATAAAAATGAAGCCATCAGTGTACTTAAACTGTACTACCAGCGGGTTGAAGAGGCCAACAAACAGTTTTCTAACTTCAAAGAAGGCTGGAAAACCGATACAGGTATGATATACATACTATTTGGCCCGCCGTGGTATGTTAACAATCAGTTAGACGAAATGGTCTGGTCATATTCCTACAACCGCGACGACCCAAGTTATAACTACCTGTTTTTTCAGCCCAAGATTCAATCCGAATTTTATCCTTTTGAACACTATATACTGCAGCGAAATCAACAGTATTATAGCGTAGAATTCCAGCAGGTTTCGCTCTGGCTTTCAGGGCTGATATTAACACGAAATGTGTAAACCCTGTTAAAATACCATGCGTTCGACATAAAGGCTCGTCAAAAACACAGTTGTCATCACGAAGAGGCTTTTTTTTATTCGTGTGACCGCAGCAATGAAGACGATTTGGCGGTCTCTTCGCTCCATTTCTGGTCAGCCTCGGGGGAATTGCTCCCGAGAGTCGTTGAATATTTTGCGATAACCGTTCGTTTTATGGAGCTGAGGGTTAAATAGCTGAACCTGTTTAATTTTTAGTTCCCCTGCTAAGATCTTTAAAGTGCAGTATATACACCCTCAATACGCATATTCGGGGCTTTTTAAAAAATCTGCTCTTTAAAATTAAAAAATGTAAATAGCTGTTAAGAATGTTTTCCCATCGGGGAATACAACAAAATTGATTTAAGTAAATAGCATAAATAATTTTGTTTTTTAAAAGCTAAAATTTACATTAAGATAACATAGAGGAGCAAATCTTAATCTTCTGTGGTTTTTTCACTGACAACACCAGATAAATAAAATGCTTTAATAGGTTATTGGCATTAAGGGGTTTCCATTTCAGGGGTTCTTGTGCCATAATTTTATTTATTTGCGTCTTCATTAAAATAATAAAAAACAAACGAGGTTTTTTATGCTTAGAAAGCTACTAACGCTGACATTTGCATTTCTGCTCTCTGCAGGGATGGCATTTGCTCAGTCATCAACAATTACAGGTACGGTCGTGGATGCCCAGTCTGGGGAACCGCTGGCCGGAGCCAACGTCTTTATTCAAGGATTATCCACTGGTGCAGCTACCAACGCCAATGGTGTTTTTGAAATTGACGATGTGCCGTATGGTACCTACACATTCCGGACCACATTCGTGGGATATCGAACAGTAAACCGGGAAATAGAGGTAGATGCAGCCGAACAGACCGTAAATTTTGAACTGCAACCCGATCTTCAAAACCTGGATCAGGTCGTTGTTTCCGGTATTGCCGGTGAAACATCACGCGCAGTCTCACAGATTGCTGTTTCAAAAGTAAATGCCGAAGAACTGCAGGAAGCCAACACCTACTCCAGCGTAAGCGAGCTGCTTACCGGTAAAGCGGCCGGTGTAAATATTCAGCCTGCTTCCGGTAACCCGGGTGGTGGTGTTCGTTTTACCATCCGTTCAGGCGGTAGTCTTGGCGGTAACGGACAACCCGTTATTTACATTGACGGTACCCGTATTAACAATGCCGAAGTTGAAGGTTTTGGTGTAGGCGGCCAGGGTATTGGCGTGCTTTCCGACTTAAACCCGAATGATATTGCTTCTGTAGAAATCCTTAAAGGTCCTGCTGCCGCTGCATTGTACGGTTCGCGCGGATCAAACGGGGTTGTTCTTATTGAAACCAAGAGCGGTAAAGGGATCCAGGGCGGTGATGTGAATGTTGACTTCCGTTCTTCTTATGGTCTCAATACCAAACAGGAGTCTTATGAGCAAATTAACATTCTCAGCGCCGAAGAGGCCGACAGTGTTATTGACAGCAATCCGTTTTACGACAATACCATAAGTGTAAGCGGCGGTACTCAATATGTACGCTACTACACTTCTTTGAACCAGCGATATGCTGAGGGTCTTGGACCACAAAACAAGCAGGATCGTCAGAGCTTCCGCGGTAATTTCGAAGCGTATCCGAACGATCAGTTAACGGTTCGTGCCAACACCTCATATACCATGAACGAGATACAGCGTCCGCAAAATGATAACAACATTTTTGGATGGTTGGGCAACCTGATTCTGGCTCCCGGTGGCAACACATACAGCTTTACACCAAGACCAGCTATTGAAGCTATTGAAGATAACAACGACTTCAAACGTTTTGTAGGATCGGTATCAGCTACATGGACACCCATAGAGAACCTGAACTTCAACGGTTCCATTGGGTATGACAATAGCAATCTGCGCCAAACCCAATTCTATAGCCCTAACTTTGGGTATGCCGGTATTATTAACGGTGAACGTGCAATCTATAACCGGGACAATGAGCAGATTACCTACGATGCCAACATCTCCTACCTCTATACGCCGGTAGAAGATTTGCAGATTACCTCTATTGTTGGTACGCAGATATTCAACCGTCGTAACAATACATCGTTTATATCAAAGAATGATTTTGCCTCCAGTTCCATTAAAAATGTTGGTGCAGGAGCACTCTTTATCAGTGGCGATGAAAGTAATTTTCACGCACGTGATGCCGGCCTCTTTACCCAGCACGACTTAAACTTTGATGACACTTATTTCGTGTCGTTGGGTGGCCGTCTGGACTATGCCAGTGCTATTGGTGATGAAGCGCCGCAAATTTTCTATCCGCAGGCACGTGCCGCTGTTCGGTTAGACCAATTTGATTTCATGCCGGAAACGTTTGACCTGTTCAAGGTACGCGCTGCTTACGGCGAAACCGGAGCCCTTCCGGATCTTCTTGACGGTGTAAACCTGTTGTACGGTGCTTCTGCTTACGCGAATGGACGAGGTGCTGTTATCAGCGAAGTTGGTAACCCGGAAATTGTACCGGAACGCGTAAAAGAGCTCGAAATCGGTCTTGATGTCGATTTCCTCAACAACTACGGTGCCCAGATCACCTATTACAACCAGAATTCAACGGATGCTATTATCGACTTCGAACAGGCGCCTTCCACAGGGCTGACGTTCGATGATCCTCCGCTGAACGTTGGTGGTGTGCGCGGGCAAGGTGTTGAATTTGGATTTAACGGTACGCCGATCCTCACCGAAAACACCCAGTTAGACTTTAACATTACCGCTTCTTACCAAACCAACGAAGTTGAAGACCTCGGTGGCGCACAGCCTATCTTTGACGGCTTTGATGTAAACGTCATTAAAGTTGGGCTCCCCCGCTCTGCATTCTATGTAACCACGGTTGATGGCGCACTTCGCGATGACCAGGGTAATATTGTTACTACCCCAAGTGGTGAGGCACCGGTACCCAATGTAAGTGATGAACGCCAATTCCTTGGCCAGCCCTATCCGGAATACAACGGTTCATTCTCCATGACGTTCCGTTTCCTGAAAAACTTTGAGCTGTACCAGCTCTGGGACTGGGCAACAGGCCTTAGCGTGTATGACAACACGGAGATCTTCACGATTCTCTTTGCTAATAATTCAGAGTACAGTGCATTACAGGAGGCATTTAGCAATGCGTCTCCCGGAACGGCAGAATACCGTAGCGCAGCTGATGCGTTAGCCAACTCTAATCCAAACTATGATGGCAACTTCATTGAAGATGCCGATTATGTGAAGTTGCGTGAACTAAGTCTTTCGTACGACTTCAGTTCGGTATTGGCTAACAGTGGCCTCGGTGATGCCATCCGGAATCTTCGGTTGAGCGTAGCCGGTCGCAACCTGCTGACGTTTACTGAATATGATGGTATTGATCCGGAAGTGAACTTTACCGGTTCCCGCAGCCTGACCCGCGGCGCCGACTTCCTGACGCTGCAAGTACCACGCACCTTCTACGGTACCATCAACATTGGATTTTAATCACGATTTTAAATACTAAATCATATTTTATTATGAGAATCTTTAAAAACTTAATTTTTACAGGATTGCTTGCCGGTGTGCTTCTCTTACCGGCTTGTGATAACTTCGTAAATGAGGTTGATGATCCCATTGATGTGGTGAACTCTCAAGCTCTGACCACGGAGGACCAGGTCCCATTCTATATGACCGGGGTTAAAGGTCGCTACGACATCTTCCACGATAACATGACCGTGATTGCTTGCGGGCTCTCTGACGCTTGCGTGTTCCAGTCAGAATTCGTTTCGGATGCTACATTCCCGACATTCCAGGACATCGATATCGGGGAAATTACCCTCGACAACAATAGTGTCGATGGACCATTTACTACAATAGGCCAGGCTCGCTTCTTAGCTGATGACTTCTTGTCACGGGTTGCTGAAATCGAATTCAGCGACGCTGCGCTAAAGCAGGAGGCTCTCTACACCGGGAATCTGTACGGCGGCCTTGCGCGCTATAATTATGCCGTTTACTTCGGGCTCAATGAGAACGAAGGCGGCGGCGTCATTGATGCCGGGCCATTCATCCCATCATCAGAGATGTTTGCGCTGGCTTCAGACAAGCTGCAAGCAGCACTTAACAATGCTCCAACCGAATACGAAGCTCGCGTAGTGAATTCACTGCTCGGCCGTATTCAGCTGTACCAGGGTAATTATGATGCTGCAGAGCCCTTCCTTGAAGCAGGAATGGTAGAAGGCGATGCACCGCTACAGGCTGAATATTCGCTGGAATCCCAGAACGCGTGGGCAGCCCAGGCCGGTCGCAGCCGTAACCAGTACACTATTGATGAGCGGTTCCAGGACTACATTGATGAAAATCCACAGGAAGCCAATCGTATTCCTATCGAAGTGCTTCCGGAAAGCGAACTGCAAGATGCTGGTGTAGCTGCAGGACGGGACTTTTATCGCCAGACGAAGTATGAAGAACCATCAGATATCAATATCATGAAATGGCAGGAAAACCACCTGATGCTGGCCGAAATTGCCGTACGTGATGGCAATCCGGCAACAGCACTTACACTTATCAACGAGGTGCGTGCCAGCCATGACATCGATCCTTTTGTAGGGGTTGTAACGATGGATGTTATTCTGGAAGAACGCGATAAAGAACTGTTTGTTACTGGAGAACGCATGATTGACCAGCGACGAACAAACACATTCCACTTGCCTGAAGGGACATGGAGATATTTCCCCATTACCCAGAGCGAGCGAAACCAGAACGAGAACTTCTAATTCTCTTCTGAATAAGACATAGTTCTTTTAAGGCTGCTCCGATTATCGGGGCAGCCTTTTTTATTTTATTAAGCTTAAAGAAGTCGTTTTTAAGATTTACCAATCAACCGAGAAAAGAAATACATAAAGAAGGGCTCTACAGGTATACAACCTTCCCGCACAAAATGGACTATTCTACAATATATCGCGGAAGGCGTGACAGGATCTGCACCAGCACTTTATCGTTAAGATAGTTTTCATTTCGCTGAATGAAGCAACCGCCCTCTCCTCATCCTTTTTCTTACTGGAATCTAACCAGATAAATTTTTGAAAGCGTTGAAGTTCCTCGAATAATTCGGGGCTAATCTTCTTAGTTTATATAAAAACTGATTTTATTTTTTTAATCTAATAAGGCTTTATAAATGAATTAGTTTGTCTTGATAAAAAAATCATTTGGTTTTTTTACATTATTTTATAGATTGATGAAGAATAAAAAGGTAGAAAATCTTGAGGTATTTTGATGGCTAGTCACCATCAGTAAAATTAATTGCCTTTAAGTTAACTTTAGGGTATTAGTCGGGATCAAATGTATATCACACACATCATTTCCATTCCACAGCATTGCCATATCCTATCTAAGCTGCAGGTAATTATTCCATAACATACATAACCAAAAAGAGGTATATCATGCTTAGAAAGCTACTAACACTCACAGCAGTGGTGGTATGTGCTCTTGTGATGACATCTGCGGCATTTGCGCAGGGTACAATCACAGGTACAATCACCGATGCACAAACAGGAGAAACTATTCCCGGTGCTAACGTTTTTATCCCTGAATTGGGGCAAGGCGCTTCCACCGACGCAGAAGGACAATATACCATCAACAATGTGCCGGCCGGCACGTACAACATGCGGATCACTTTTGTTGGGTATAAAACGATCAATCGCTCTGTCGATGTTGATGCAGGCGAAGAAACCGTTCTTAATATTACCTTGGAGGCTGATGTTTTCGGTCTTGATGAAGTGGTTGTTACGGGTGTAGGCGTAGGGACCCAGACCAAGAAACTGGGATTCACGGTTTCAAAAGTCAACGAAGAAGAATTGACGACTGTGCCGGCTTCCGATGTAGGTTCAGCCATACAAGCCAAAGTGCCCGGTATTAGCGTTGTAAAAGCATCCGGTGATCCTTCAGCAGCTGCCACTATTCGGCTGCGCGGCACAACATCGTTCGGTAATAATCAAGATCCGCTCATTATTGTAGATGGTATTATTACAGACGGCAGCCTTTCGGATATTAATATGCAGAACGTAAAATCGATTGAGATTGTAAAAGGCGCCGCTGCCGCATCGCTTTATGGTTCGCTGGCAGGTAACGGAGTAATCCAGATTATTACTAAACGAGGAGCAGGAGCTACTGGTAAACCTCAGGTCACGCTTCGAACCGAATATGGATTTTCAGAAATAGCAAAGGATTATCCCATAGCTACCACCCACCCCTGGGATGATGAGGGAGCTAACGCTCCTGTTCTGTCAGATGACGGGCAGGCTATCATTGAATGGCCTGGATTTGGAACCTTTGATGCGGATCGGGTTTGGGATAACGAATACGCTGTTACCCATGATAACCTGGATGCAGTATTTGACGGGCAACCTTACAATTCAAACTTTATTAGTCTGGGAAATTCGGCGGAGTCATTCAATTATTATGCCTCCTTTGAAAACCTTACCCAAAATGGGGTTGTAAAAAACCTTCCGGATTATAACCGTAATAGCATCAAATTTAATGCCGATTATAACTACAATAAATTTGATCTGAAGTTCAGTGGTTCATATATCAATGCCCAATATCCTGATATAACGGAACAGGGCCAGGGATCTAATTTCTTCTATTCTGTATTAACGACCCCTCCTTTTCTGAATTTCCTGGAAAAAAATCCAAATGGGACGTACAGTAACAATCCGCGCGGATATGATGTAGTAGGAAGTAACTTCCAGAACCCGCTCTATGTTGCCGAGCAGTTCAAGGATAACTTTGATCGCGACCGGTACATTATGGGCTTTCATGCCAATTATGATCTAACTGAAAATATAAGCATTGATGCCCGTCAGTCGTTTGACAAACGGTCTACCATTCAGGAGACCTTTGCTCCGGTTGGATATCAAACTCCCACACCCAACAATCAGTTAAACAATGGGTACGAAGCCAGAGAAACCTTCGACAACTCAACCTCCGTGACCGAGTTGTGGGCTACCGGTAGATTCGATATTGAAGACTTCAATATTCGAGTCATTGCCAAGTACCTGTATGAAGACCGGGACTATGAAAATTATGACTTCTCTGGTTTCAACTACTCGGTATCGGGCATTCGCAGCTTCGGAGCTGTAGATCAATCCACCTATTCTATTGGATCTGAATTTATTGAAGAGCGGGCAGAGAACCTGATTCTTGATTCCCAGATCGATTATGATGATAAATTAATTCTTGGGGCCATGGTTCGGCGTGACGGCTCTTCCAGCTTTGGAGCAGATGAGCGCTATGCTATTTACTATCGTGGGTCATTAGCGTATCGTCTCACAGAAGATGTGGATCTTGGAAGTATAGATGAGCTTAAATTGCGTGCATCTCATGGTATCGCCGGCCAGCGGCCGCCGTTCGAAGCACAGTATGAGACCTATTCTGCCGGAACTACCGTATTGGTTCCCAATATTCTGGGTAACTCCGAAATCAAACCTTCGGTAGTTGCTGAAACAGAATTTGGCGTTGATGCAACATTCCTCAACAGGTTGAATACGTCCATCACCTATGCTTTAACCAATGTTACCAATGCCTACATTTTAGCACCCCTTACAGGTGTTAATGCATTTTCAGCGCAGTGGCAGAACGTGGGTGAAATTGAAAACAAAACCTTTGAGGCTTCGCTTCAGGGTAACCTGATACAGCAGGAAGATTTTCAGGCAGGTTTTAACATCTCTTTTAGTACAAACGAGCAAAAAGTTACCGACCTCGGAGGTGTTCCGGCATTTACACGTGGCCTTGGCGAGGGGGCAGCCATCGACCTTTTCCGCTACGAAGAAGGCGTATCTATCGGGGCCATGTATGGAAATCAGCTTATCTCTTCTGTCGACCAGCTAACCGTTAATGAGGACGGGTTTGTTGTAAACGCCGGAGGCGGTACCCTTACACCGGACGACTTCAGCGTTAACGACCTTGGCCATGTTATTATAACAGATGATGCAGGTACTGAGGCCGAACGCCCGATGTATCTGGTTGATGAGCTGGGGGATGCCCGGGTTGTACAAATCGGCGACACACAACCTGATTTCCAGGTTGGTTTTTCCGGTAATATCAACTATAAAAACATTGGCCTTTTTATGGTGTGGGATTGGTCGCAGGGCGGCGAAGTGTACAACTACTCTAAACAGTTGCTCTACTTCAATTTCCGTCACCAAGACCTGGAGACCCTTACCCGCGATGGATTTGACCCGCAGTATGCACTTGCCTCTGACGGGCTCTATAATGCGTCCAATGGTTCATCTTACTTTGTAGAAGATGCTTCTTACCTGAAGCTTAGGGAATTGTCATTATCGTATACCCTTACCGGTGACAAACTTGGCTCCATAGGAAATTACCTGCGGGATATTCAATTTTCTGTAGTGGGCCGTAATCTGTTTACGTTTACGGATTATACGGGATACGATCCGGAAGTAGCACTACGATCAAATGCAACCAACTTCCGAATTGACGAGTATGCATATCCCAACTTCCGAACCTACTCAGGATCGGTTCGTGTACGATTTTAATCCATAAAATTTATTTATTATGAAATTATCAAAAATAAAATCACCAATTTTGCTGCTTGCAATCGCTGCATTTTTTGCGGGTTGCGCAGATTTGAGCGTGCAAAATGTTAATGACCCAACCAAAGAAGCCGTTGAAGGTAACCCCGCCAACCAGACGAAACTGCTTGCCGGTGGATTTTATGATCTTACCACCGCTATGGTTTCTCAGCACGGCGTCAATATTAATATGATCGCGGATCAAAATACCTCGACCAATAACTTTAATGCGTATTGGGATTTCACAGAAGAACCGCGACGCCGGTTAACCAATACCACTTCGTATTCCAATACGGATGTATTCGAGGACTTCTTTGAGGGTGCAAACTCTGCTGTTGCAACAGCTAACCTCTTCATTAACAATATTGTTAACGAAGGCCAAACCGTTACCAACGATAATGGCGACGATATAACCAACGATATCCTGGCGCAGGCTTATTTCCTGCGAGGGCTTTCGTATGGTTTCCTGGGCTTGATGTATGACCAGGGATACCTGATCGATGAAAACTTCAACACAGCAACAGATGAGCCGTCTTTTGTTCCTTATGGTCAATTGATTGATGCTTCCATCGCTGACCTGAGAGAAGCCATTTCGCTGGCTGCCGGTTCTTCCACCTTTACATTCAATGCCATGCCGAACCCGGTTGACAGCTGGAATGCACAGGAGTTTCAGGATATAGTAAACTCATATGCGGCACGGATTATGGCAGGAAGAGCCCGAACAGCAGAAGAACGTGACGGGCTGGATTGGCAGACGATCCTGGACTTTGCCCAAAAAGGCCTTGGAGGACCTGAGTCCCTTTCCGACCTCGGGGTTTTCAGTAATCAGAATATTGGCTCGTCCGGTGAATTCGCGAACTACTTAACGGACTGGTCTAACTTTTTGGTTGCCGGTAGCCTTTTCCCCCCGGGGCAGGGCAATGGGTATAATCCCACCGACGTGAAGGCTATCCACATGCTGGATCCCAGTTATCCCGTAGAATACCCGGCCGATCAGGCATCGGGAGGCGAAGCTGGGTTAGATCCCGCATCATCAGATGACCCGCGATTGGGTTATTATATCTATACCACCAATCCGGGTTTCTTAAACCCTTCACGAAACGCAAATCTCTATAGCAACTATTTCAGCTTGCGATTTTTTGCAGATAGTGACTGGTGGCCACAGGAGAATCGAGTGATCTTCTTTACCGATACCGAAAATGATCTGCTCATAGCAGAAGCACAGCTTATGACCGGTAATACTGCCGGAGCTGCTATGACGCTGAATAACAGTACCGCAGGTACAGGGGAAACCACACTCGGTTTTGAGTTTCCAGCTGAACGGAAAGGATATATCGAAGATGCTACCCTTTCCGGCGGCCACACCATGACAGGTGCAGAAACCATGGCTCAATTTCAATGGGCCCTTTTGCGGGAATATTCTGTAGAAATCCACACCCTTGGCGGAGTTAGCAGCCCCTGGTTTTTTATGCGACGCCATGACCTGCTTCAGGAAGGTTCAGCAACGATGCTGCCCGTTCCGGCCTCGGAACTTGAAATCCTTGGTATGGAGATCTATACGTTTGGCGGGCCAAGTTTTGCCGGCCAGGCTGGTACTGCATCCGGAGCAAATAGCTGGAAAAATCTTGCTGAAAAAGCAGGTATGACCAGCTCGGCAAATCTCAATTCTGAGAAAAAATACATGGCTCCTACTTCTGTACCTGAAAATATACGGGTTACCGGTAGCCCTACGGCTGACGTAGCAGGTAAAGGAGCACGGCATAATTAGTCGTTCTATTAACGCTAATAAGCCTCGTTTAAGCCCTCTGTCGTTTGGCAGGGGGCTTTTTTTATAGGCTATACTTAACCATTCATCTGAAAATGCCCTGCAAGTAATCAGCCATCATCAAGCAGATGAAATATTTCGGACTATTCCACAATATGTCGTGGAAGGCGTGACGGGATCTGTACCAGCACTTCGTAATTAAGATAGTTTGTCATTTCACTGAATGAAGCGACCGACATCTCCTTATCGCCCTGATGTCCGATGATTACCACCTCATCCCCTTTCGACACCCCGGGAATATCGGTAACATCAACTGTTAATAAATTCATATTCACCAACCCGGCTACCGGTGCCCGCTCACCATTGACAAGCACAATACCGATATTGGTAAGATTCCGTTTAAAACCGTGGGAATAGCCGATAGGCACCGAAGCAATTTTCTCTTTTCTACTGGTCTGATACGTGGTACCGTAACCGATAAATTCACCGGCATCCACTGTTTTCGTACTCATCACCCGGCTTTTCCAGCTCATCACACGCCGCAGCGGATCTTCATGAAGTTTATCAAAATCGGAGTGGTTTTTAAGGAATTTCATGTACGTTTCGCGATTGGGCCAAAAACCGTACTGCGCAATCCCAATGCGCACCATATCCATAATTGTTTCGGGATAGTTAAGCGTTGCTGCAGAACATGCGGTATGATTCCATTTAGCCTCAATACCCTCTTCTTGCAGATACGAACAATACGACTTAAAATTCTCAATTTGCTCGGTCACCCGCACGTGGTTGCTCACACTTTCTGCCCCCGCATAATGGGTGCAAATACCATCCACCGAAAGCAATTCATCATTTTTCCTGATCATTTCAACCGCTTCCTTCAGCTTGCTGTTATCAAGCCCCAGCCGGTTCATGCCTGTTTCAAGATGAAGGTGAATACGCGCCGGTTTTTCTAACCTCTTCGCCTGTTCAACCGTTTTTTTGAGGCGGTCAAGCTCAAAAATATAAAATGATACATCCTGTTCAATCGCCCATTCAATTTCCTCATTCCCGATCATTCCCATAATCATCACATGGCTGTCCGCTTTATTCTTATGCTTACAGGCAAGCCGGGCTTCATCAGCGCTGAAAACTGCAAAATGACTGATCCCACACTCTTCGGCCATAGGCACAAACTGCTCAATACCGTGTCCATATGCATTCCCTTTGATCACTGAACAAAACGTAACATCTTTCCCGATATAGTCTCTTAGAAATTTAACATTTTGGCGGAATGCCGATTTACTTAGCTCAATATGCGACGGGGCGAACATAGGGGTAGTTATCAGTTATCAGTTATCAGTTATCAGTTATCAGTTATCAGTTATCAGTTATCAGTTATCAG
>JAFGWN010000045.1 GCA_016937115.1 Balneolaceae bacterium
ACTTTGAGTCGGTCTATACTTCTGCCCTCGTCGATTTTCAATTAAAGCAGTTTGCCAATGCCTTAAGCAAGCTTCACGAAGTTATGGGCAAAGATAATCTTGACAACACACTCACCCTCGATGCCAATCAACTTTACGGTGAAATTTTGAACTATCTGACGGCAGACCAGCGACTCGAAATCATCCAAAAAGTTTCTGCTGATCAGGTGAAGTTTGATCTCCTCGAATCGGCCATGGGCAACGTCAACTATTCAAAGGCCAATCAAATTTTTAATGCCTATGAATCGGCAGTTAACGATGATGAATGGATCAGCAAAGCCGAAGATATTGAATCGTTGTTGTCGAGTGAATCAAACTACACCGGTGAATATGGACGCTCTCCGGCGCAATTACGCCCACCTGAAGGTACCATTTACAATATTGGCATTGCCCTGCCCAAGTATAAGCCCGATGATCGCGAATTTGAAATTGTAAGATCGCTCTACCTGGGTGCATCCCTTGCCCGCGAAACGTTTAATGAAGATCATAGCAATGTAAAAGTATCGATGCATTTTATCGATACCGGCACCGAAACCAACAGACTGCGTTCATCCATCGAGCAGTTTTCTAAGAATGAACAAGGTGACGCTCTCATCGGTCCCCTGTTTTCTGAACAGGCTGCACCGATGATACCACTTGTAACGGATTTTAAAATACCGACGATAGCACCACTTGCAAACTCACAAATCAATACAGCAGACTCATATCTCTTTCAATCTAATCCAACGTTTAGGATGCATGGACGTGAAATGGCGCGCTATGCCGTTGAAGAACTGGATTTACAGCGTTTTGCTATTATTGCCCGCCGAGGTACTTCCGGGGCATCATCAGCCGAAGCTTTCCGGGATGAAGCTGAAAAACTGGGTGCCCAAGTCGTACATTATTTTGTTGAAGATGTGCAGCCCAATGAGTTTTCCGTTTCACAGTACACCCAATATTTTGGATCAGAGGGTGATCCTGTTGAAGCTGTTTACGCTCCTTTCACCGGGGATGCAGCCCTCACCCTTATCGACTTGCTTCTGGTAGATCTTCGCCAAATGACCACGTCGCCTGTTGCCCTCGGATCACAGGAATGGCAGCGCCTGAGCTATTCATCCAACAAATACAACCGCCTCAATATTTTCTATTCTCAAGGCTACTATCTTGGAGACAGAGGGGTTCGGTTAATGCGATTTAAAAATGACTACCAGCGTAAATTCAATACGACTCCCAACCAATTTGCAATGATGGGTTATGATGTTGCAACATATCTTTTAAACGGCTTAGAAAAGGCCGGAAACCCCGCACTGCTCAAATCAACGCTGCTTGATTTACCGAAATACCAGGGTCTGGTTAACGACATCTATTTCGATGGCGGAAATACCAATAAAGCGTTAAAAATTATTGAAGTTTCTCCGGAAGGAGATATCAACGTAAGGCAATAGTCTTGCACGCGACCAGAAAGAGAGTCAGGAATCATTTTGCTCGTCTCTTAGCTGCTCTTGCTCTTTCAGGTAGTTGCGCCATTCTGCACTTTTACGCTGGTGCTCGGCATAAGTTTTTGTAAAGGCGTGATATCCGTTTGGCTTGGCTACCATGTAAATATAATCATGATCGGCGGGATACAAAGCAGCTTCAATAGAACTCAAACTTGGATTGGTTATAGGTCCCGGGGGTAACCCTTTATTAACATAGGTATTGTACGGGTGATCTACTTTATAATCCTTATAGTAAAGGCGGCGGCGCTTTTTCACAGCAAAATTAACTGTGGGATCGGCCTGCAATAGCATCCCCCGATTCAATCGGTTCCAATACAACCCACTGATTTTTGGCTTTTCATCATTACGGGCTGCTTCCCATTCAATAATAGAGGCAAGGGTAATAATTTCGTTCAGGCTTTTATCCAGTTCATTAATCCGGCCGCGGTATTGTTCAACTACCTGATGGTTGAATTCCTCAAGTATACGATCCATTATTACTTCAGGCGGTGAAGTCCAGTATAAATCGTACGTTGCCGGAAACAGATGGCCAATCAGTGATTTATCAGCAATGCCCTTCTCGGCTAAATAAGAAGTATCTTCAAGTACCTTTTGGATGGCCAGCGAATCGAATCGAAGTTTGCTGGAAAGAAAATCGGTAATGCGCTCACGGCTCTGTCCCGGGATAATAGTTATCGTTACCGGATCCTGAATGCCTCTTGCAAGCTTGGAAAGGAATTCATCGTAGGAATAATCTCGGTCAATGGCATAGTGGCCCGGTTGAAAGTTACGCCAGCCCAACAAACTGGCAGCCCACTTTAATTCGGTTTTATCATCCACCACACCAGTCGAATCTACCAGGATGGAACTCAATTGCTCTAACTTAATCGGCTCTTTTAGATAAATAGCTATTTCTTCGGATGATGAGATGGCATCAGCATCGTTAAGGCGCAGCAGCCTGGAGCCGCCGACCAATGCCACAACGCAAATAAAGAGAAGTAGTAAACCTGTAACCCTTTTCATTATAATCTATACTCTTAAATCACCTATCGGCGCTGTAATTTTCCAAGCAAGCGCAGAATTTCTATGTAAAGCCATACTAATGTAATAATGAGGCCAAAAGCAGTGTACCACTCAAAATATTTGGGAGCCCCGGCTTCGGCTCCTCTGTCAATTAAATCGAAATCGAGCACAAGGTTTAGAGCTGCAATAACGATAACAAGCAGGCTGAAGCCAATTCCCCACATGCCCGTTCCGGTTACAAGGCTTAAATTAATACCAAAAAAACCAAGAATGATACTGGCAAAATATACCAATACTACCCCTCCCGTTGCCGCCACAATACCCATTCTGAATTTATGGGTTACCTCAATAAGCCCCGATCGATAGGTGATTAACATTGCAGCGAAAATTCCAAGGGTTAATGCCACTGCATTAAATATGATGCCGTCGTAAGCGCTGGCATAAACCATCGATATTGCTCCGAGAAAAAGCCCTTCCAACCCGGCATAAAGCGGTGCCGTGATGGGCGACCACTCTTTTTTAAAGACGGTGACAATCGCTACAATAAACCCGCCGATAGCTCCACCCCACATAAATAATGGTGAAGGCATATACCAACTGATGGATGCACCAATAAGAAGCAGTAAAAAAAGAATTCCAATTTTGTTAACTGTTCCGCTGATGGTCATCTGTTCACCGGCAGGAACTGCGCGGTCACTTTGCTGAAACAGCTTTTCACTTATTGTGGGGTTACCTGATCTAAACATTCGCTTGAAAGTATCTGATTAAATTGATCTTAGTTTCTGCTGCAAATCTACATTAAATAACGAAGAAAATTTACTATTCGTTTGTAACATTTCATTAATCAACACGTACGCCCTTACATCTGGTTATATATGAAGTTGGATGTTGCAAAGCATCCAATGCCCTAAAGAAAAGCTTCCAGCCCTGACCGGCTGGAAGCTTTTTATTTGTTATCAATAGGAAGATAAGAAAAAAATCAAAAAGATGAGCTTATTACCAGAGTAAAAAGCGGCGTAATCGTTCTTATTTTATGAGCGACATAATTTCCTGTGCTACTTTTCTGTTGTGTTCAAATGCCAGGTTTTTATAATTAATCACGTCTACAATTGTACCAATTACACAAAGTCCGCCTGTTAGCAGATAAAGAATTCCCATTCCAATTTGACCCAGGATGAGACGATGCACGCCAGCAGCGCCCAGGAAGCCAATAACGGCTGTTAACAAGATCGTCTGCGGATCTTTTCGCCTCGCACGATAAATATTAGCAAAACGGCTTGCCGTCTGCTCATCCATCGATTCCATAAGTTTTGAAATATAGAGCGCCTCATCTCCTTCCAGTTCAGGTAAATAATCAATCATTCGAGCCATATCGTTTTTATTTATCAGTGTAGTTATGAAAGAAATTTTGCTTCAACAAAATCCCGATTCTGCTTATTATAATAACTATAGAAAACGGGCCTATAGCATTAGCTTGCAGTGCGTTACTTATATCACCCCGAAAAGTATAAGCAATGGAATGTCCCAGCCCCTCACCCGGGCAGAAAGTAATACCTGCCCACTCAAACAAACACCAGCTGCTGCCATTATCAATATACGGATTCATCAATCCTAAGAACAGCAATCCGGTTGCCAGAGCAATCCATTCAAAGTGAAGTTGGAATATTTTTTTTAAAGATCTTCTCATTGTTAACTGACTGAAGATGATACCTTAAAATCTGATCAAAGAGTACGCAAGTCCTTGTATAATGTTTCACAATCAAACGATTGAGCCGCACAAATTTGAAAAAATGTTTGATATGCTAAATTCCAGGATAATTTTACCTATATTTTATACTCCATAAGAAAGAACCTGCGTTGGCGAATTATTTTTCCTGTGAGTGTAATAAATAATACATTCATAACTGTTCCACAAGACATCATCTGTAATACTTTGGTATAATCTTAAACTTTTGATTTTGTACCAATTATAATTGTTACAATTTGCGACAAGTTAATTTTCTTTATTCGTAGTATGAATCAACGTTTCTTTCACCGCTTCTTTATTTGTGCAATTGTTTTACTTTTGAATACGATCAACGGAATTGCACAATCCCCCGATGATACCCTTTCGTTTACAACAGATACCCTTTTAATTGAATCTGTTCAAACAACGTTGTCATCAGAAGATGTCCCGCTTTCTTTAAGCATTAACATACGCTCTGGTGAAGAGATTTCAGCCAATGCATCCACATCTATCTTCTATAACGCAACAGCTCCCGGGAATATGGGTCAATAATCGGGAAAATCAGGCGTTAGGTGAGCGTATCACTATTCGCGGACTGGGCTGGCGTGCTGCTTTTGGCGTTCGCGGCATTCAAATTATTTTAAACGGTATTCCATTAACGGTGGCAGATGGACAATCGGTAACCAACGTGGTTGACCCGGCATTTATCACAAGGGCTGAACTCCTCCGCGGGCCGGCCGGAAGCTATTGGGGGAACAGCAGCGGCGGGGTGTTATATCTTTCCACAGATCCGGGAAATACGAATCAGCCTTTTTATTTACGGGCCCAGACTGGTTCTTATGGAGAAAAAAAAGTACAGGCACGATATAGCCAATACACTGGAAAACATAAAATTACCGCATTCACTTCATATCAATATGAAGATGGATACCGGGATTACAGTTCATCCAGGCTTTTGCGTTCTGGCATTCAGGGATCGTATCAACTTTCACAACAAAGCCACATTGAATACACAGGCGCTTTGTTAGCAATGCCGCAGGCACAGCACCCCAGTGGATTAACGGCTGAACAGGCAGCAAATGACCCCCGCCAGGCTAATGATTCGTTTGTAGCCTCGGATGCGGGAAAGCAAGTTACCCAGGGCCAGGTGGGACTTTCTTACCATCGTGAAACCGCTGCAGGATTGTTAAATGTAAGTGGATATGGAATTTACCGTGATCTTACCAATCCCCTTCCCTTTGGAATTATTACCGTTGATCGTCTGGCCGGAGGTTTTCGGGGAACGCTGGAAAAAACTTTTGATAATCTTCGAATTAACGGCGGTGCTGAAATCAAATTTCAACATGACGGCCGCGAGGAGTTTGAAAACGACAGCGGTAATCGTGGTTCCATAACATTAAACCAAACAGAAAATGTTCGAAACGAAGCTATTTTTTTTACATCTGTTTATCCATTGAACAAAATAAAACTGCTTGGAAGCCTTCGGTACGACCGCATCACATTTTCGTCCGACTCCGCAAGCAATGTCAATACCGGTGAACGCACCTTTCAATCTGTTAGCCCCAGCTTTGGGCTTAGTTATGATGCCGGCCGCGCAATCATTTACTCCAACGTAAGCACCTCGTTTGAAGCACCCACAACCACCGAACTTGTAAATCGTCCCGATGGCGGTAACGGATTCAACCCAAATTTAAAACCTGAGCGCACAACTGGGTTAGAAGCCGGAGCCCGGGGCGCCATCAGCCAGGGGCTTATAAATTATGACCTCGCTTTTTATCACCTGTGGATTAATGATCTGCTTTTTCCTTATCAGCTGGAGACCAACGGCCCCGTTTTTTACCGCAATCAGGGAAAAACCCGTCACTACGGCATTGAATTTTCATCAACAATATACCCCACTTCCAACATTTCTTTTGATGCAACCTATACGCTCACCCAAGCCAAATTTGAACAGGCACAAACACTTGACAATATTTCACTTAGTGGAAATAGGGTGCCGGGAATTCCCAAGCATCGCGTAGCCGGAACCCTTGCATGGCAGCCGGCATCATTCTGGTTTCAGCTAAACGCCAACTATGCAAGCTCATACACTGTTAATAACCTTAATACAGTTTTTAATGATGAATATTTAACGGTTGATACCAAGCTCAGCTACACCAAATCGTTTGATCAGTCCGGGGTCTCCCTCACCCCTTTTATAAACCTAAACAATATATTTGATGCTGATTATAATGGTTCCACGGTTGTAAATGCTTTCGGCGGACGCTATTTTGAACCTGCACCCGGGCGCAATTGGCAAGCCGGAGTATCAATGAGGTTTTAACTGGAACATTTTATTAAAAAAAACGGGATGAATTGGCTTAAAGATATCATCGTAGATATACTCGTCACCATTTTCATAGCTACAGCGTATTGGCTTGGCGATCCGTGGATGTGGTGGGTGATCGCTGTTTATACCGTTCTGCTGTTAATTGCTAAAGGGGTTGTTTTGACGGGTGATGGCTTTATGCAGCGTGCTCAACAATCCCTAAAGGCTCCGGAATGGTTGCTGCACCTGTTGTATCTGGTTAACATTATTCTCTTGGGTATCGCGGGATGGTGGTTTTTGATGAGCGGCTGGTGCCTGATCTGGCTGTTTTCATATCTGGCTGAGAGGAAATAAGTTTTGAATTAATTTCTTGCCATTCCGGGGAGAAATATAACGAGGAATCTCAAATAGTTATAAGTACTAAATATTAACCGGACTTATGGCCCGTACCATACCTGAGCTCCCTTCCCGACTACGGTTGGAATCAGGATGACGGCAAAAGATGATCACCTATTCACTCCTTCAGTATTCATCTGCAACCGATATATTGCGGAAGGTGTGGAAATAAATAATTCGTTCTTCCCCTCTCTGCCCCACTCAAGGTTTGTTGCCCTTGCAGGCAGCGTTATTTTTTCAAGCTGTTCGCCTTCGGGTGAAAATACATAAATACCGCCTGGTCCCGTTGTATACAACCGCCCTCCACTGTCTACCACCATGCCGTCAGCCGCACCTGTACTGTCCGCTTCTCCAACATTTGCAAACGTTGCGGGGAGTGATACGCTCCCATCGGTTGTTACATCAAACGATAAAATTTGCCCGCTTGCATGATCATTTATATAAAGTGTTTTTTCATCCGGTGAAAACACAATGCCATTAGGACGGGATAATTTGTCGTACAACAACTCCACGGTTCCATCTTTTGCAATTCGGTACACCCCGTTCATTGCCAATTCTTTATCTTCATCATTTACCCCAAAAGGCGGATCTGTAAAATAGATAGTACCATCCGATTTAACGGTAGCGTCGTTTGGGCTGTTCAACCGTTTACCATTATAAGCTGACGCGAGTACCATGAGCGAATCATCTGCAAACGCAGAAATTCGTCCGTCATGCTGACTTATAATAATACGCCCCCGGGGATCCATCGTAATACCGTTTGAGTGGCCTGAAGGCTTTAAAAAGACACTGGCTTTAGTACTGTCGGGATGCCATTTATAAATAGTATTGGCGGGAATATCACTGAACAAAAGGTACCCATCGGGATGCCAAAACGGACCTTCGGTAAACTGGTACCCGTCTGTAATTTTCTGAGGCTGGGTTCCTTCTTTAACTAAAGATTGGGCATCGGAAGCATTTACAACAAAAACCCAAAGAACAAACGGCAAAATACTAACAGACAGATAGCGCTTCATTATATTTTACTTTAAAACGTTAACCCTTTTTCCAAAACTAAAGCAGTATTTTACATATGCTTACGGGCAATAATTTGGAATGCTTTCAATATCATCTACATTGTTAATGTCAAATTCTGCAATTAATTATAAAAACTTATGTCAAGCTTAAAAAATTTCTTTACTTGTTTGCTTATAGCAATAATGGGTGTCAGCTGTTCCCCCAATTCATCACCTGATTCTGAAATAAGTAAAATCAATTTTCCTGATGACAATGCCGGGCTTACACTGCCCGATGGTTTTAAAGCGGTTAAGGTTGCCGACAGCTTGGGTGCGGCGCGTCATCTTACTGTAGCAGAAAACGGCGACATTTACGTTGCTCTTCGGCAAGAGCAGAATGGTGGCGGCATTGTAGCCCTCCGTGATACCGATGAAGACGGGAAAGCAGATCAAAAAGAGTATTTCGGTGATCACAGCGGAACCGGGATTGGCCTTCATAATGGATATCTGTATGCCAGCTCCACCACTAAAGTTTATCGTTATGAGATGCCCGAAGACAGCCTTGTACCATCAGCTGAGCCTGAAGTTATAGTTGAAGGATTTCCGGAACAGAATTCACATGCAGCCAAATCATTTACTTTTGATAGCAGTGGGAATATATATGTAAATGTTGGTGCCCCCTCCAATTCGTGCCAGGAAGAAGACCGTGTCACAGAGTCCCCCGGGCAGGATCCTTGCCCCCTGCTTGAACGCCATGCCGGTATCTGGCAGTTCAGCGCTTCTACTCCCGGACAAACACAGCAGGAAGATGGCGTTCGGTATGCTACAGGCCTTCGAAACGTGGTTGGACTCGACTGGAATTACGCGGTAAATTCACTTTATGTAACGCAGCACGGACGAGATCAGCTTTACCAAAATTGGCCAAAGTACTATACCAAAAAAGAAAGTGCTGAACTACCCGCGGAGACACTCTATAGAGTAAGCGAGGGAGATAATTTCGGGTGGCCGTACAGTTACTACGACCAGCGAAAAGATTCCATCATGCTCGCGCCTGAATACGGCGGGAACGGTCAAAAAACACTGGCCGGCACCAAGTATGAAGGGCAATTCGAGCGGCCGGCAACGGCTTTTCCCGGTCACTGGGCGCCGAATGCCCTGGAGTTTTACACGGCCGACCAGTTCCCTGAAAAATATCAGAACGGTGCTTTTATTGCATTCCACGGTTCATGGAATCGCGCTCCGCTTCCTCAACAAGGATATAATGTTGTTTTTGTTCCCTTTGAGAATGATTCTGCATTAACCCAATATGAAAAGTTCGCCACCGGATTCCCCGGCACAGAAAACCCGCAACCCGGTTCGGCTGAACATCGGCCCACTGGTCTTGCTGTGGGTCCGGATGGCTCGCTTTACGTCACCGATGATTCCAGAGGAACGGTATGGAGAATTGCTTACACGGAAGAATGACCAGTAAATTATCTGATCCCGTCACTCCACCTCGGGATCAGATAATTTTTCCAAGCTTCTCAGCCTTGCCTTTGAGATACTCCAGCGTGTTCAAAATATGAACAGGTACGGCTCCTTCCTTTTGGCTTAGTACCCGCTGGTACAAGGTTAGAGCCGACTCGTACTTTTGGAGTGCGGCCGTATTTTCATCCTGCAATTCTAATATTTCGGCTTCTTCTTTCATTACATCAGCAAGTACAAAAGCAAGATCCGGCGAAAAACACCCGCCTTTGGTGCATAACCGCTCAAATTCTTCGATGTCTTTTGCCTGAATGGTCCGCATATTTTCATCAAAGAAACGGGCATAGATATTGTCAATTTCATCCATAGCTTGGGCAAACATCTTCTCTTGCTTCAGGCCCATTATTACCTGCAGCACCTGCACAATCTTCTGCACTTCACGCATAATGAAATCTTTTTCAATATTCATGAGAATTAACCCTTGTCAGATGAAATGATTGATGGATATTCTTATCGCAATTATCCTGGCAACCCCGACATCCAGATTCTGTTCTTACTTCTCCTTTCGCTTACCTTCCAGTATTTGACCCGACTGGTACAATTTAAGTTTGTGGTACGCTCCTTTGTTGTTAGCGATAAATTCTATTTGTGCATCTACGGCTTTATAAAAGAATTTCGTTTTACTTTCGGGAAAAATGGGGAGTTTCTGCTGTCCGGTAGCCTGGGCCATCAACTGGTCGCCATCTTTGGTTATGGTAATCGCAAACACCGGCGTTAACTGATAAACCCCGGTATAGCGATCAAGAACAGCCGGATCTATTTTAATGGCTTCTCGTTTCGGTTTGATGATTTCATCGCTTGTTTTTTTAGCAACTATTTCCCGTCCATTCTGAAAAAGAGTTAAAGAAGCTGCAGAATCGCCTTTCGAAGGATAAAATTCAATCTCCGCAGGGACCACTTTATAAAAGAAGCGCGTGGTTGATTTTGCATATACGCGATTGGAGGGCTGACCGCTTAACTGCACCCAAAGCTGATCGCCTTTACGGGTTACATAAAACGACAAGCCGTTCTCATTTTTATAAGTCCCGGTATAGGTTTCGAGCCGTGCGGTATCAACCGATACCGTTGCAGGTACTTTTGAAAGTGCATGCTTGTTGTCCAACAGATGCAACCCAATATTGGTGATGTCTTCTGTTCCGTTTACCAGTACTACAGCTCCGGTATTATCTTCTTTATTGAAACCTGCGAAGCTGCGAAATCCACCGGTACCGCCCCCATGCCAGAGAATGGTATCCTGGCCGGTTGAATAAAACCAGCCGAGCCCGATCGCGTCTGTATTACCCGATCCCGTGTCAAACTGAACGGAATGGGTTGAAGCAATAGCGGATTCAAGCGGAGATTCCATTAATCCCATCTGTGCCTTTATATAGTTTGCCATATCCTGCGCAGTAGAGCGAATAGCGCCTGCACCCGACAGAGCAGGCAAATCCCAATATTTGGCGTCATTACCGTAATTATAAGGTGCAGAAAAGCGAGGCTGGCTTTGATCAGAAATAGAAATTCCGGTATCATCCATCAGCAAGGGACCGGTGATATATTCTTGCAAAAGCTCCTCGTAATTTTTTTTCGATTCCAGCTCAAGAATATGCCCCAACAACCCCATTCCCAAATTAGAATAGGCATAATTGGAACCGGGCGTCTCGTTTAGGTTATAGCCGTCCAGAAATTCATACATCTGCTTCGTGGTGTAATCTGCGTATGGATTCAACGGGTCGGACGGGCTCATATTAGTTGGTAGCCGTGGCAGCCCCGAAGTATGGGTGGCCAAGTGCCTTAATCTAATTTTTTCACCCTCATAGGAAGGAATATCCAACGAATCGGGCAAGAGTGTTTCGATAGGAGTATCCAGCGAAAATACCCCCTCTTCAGCCATTTTCATCATTATAAGCGCCGTAAACGTTTTGGAGATAGAACCGATCTCAAAAATAGTGTTTTTCGTCACTGTTTCGTCCCGTTCAGGCGAAAGCGATCCTCTTGAAATGAACCGGGTTCGGCCATCGGGATAGATGTACGCAACCGCTCCCCCCAAAATATTTCCTTCCGATATATGGTCGTGTAATTGGTCCTGCACAACCTGGAAGTCGGGCTGAGCTTGTAAGGCTGTAATTACAAACAGAAGAATAAAAGTTGTTGCCGCAAAACGCTTAACAGAGGATAGCATAAACATATAATTTGTGATTTCGTGTTGGCTAAAGAGAGAGACAGGCGATTACACCTGTGCTATCAAATAGGTTAATTATTCGGTAATCCACGCTTTGGCCTCTTCCCTGTCCGCATATGAAAATGCTTTCACATCAACCGTAGGCACAAGGGGATCGGAAATCGTGGCAAACTGCTGGGCCCATTTCTTGTCGGTTACCACCGCTTCCCGTTCAAATTTACTAAAGTTTGTGAGGCCAAACTTCAGATCTTTAAAAAACGCTTTCACTTCCATCCCACCAAAATTCTCCATCTCCGCATAGAGACGTACCTTTTCGTGTTGATCAAACTTCTCTTCAAATCGCTCTATAACCCGATCAAACTCTTCGTCCGTAATTTTCCCGTTAATTCGGATACCTACTACATTTGATTCTTCAAAATCGATAAAAGTTAACATAAGCTTTTTAAATTTGATGAAAAATTACATACCATCAAGATGGTATAATTACTCGTTCTATTCAATAACTTTATACTTAAATAAACCTACTCTTATGGCTTCAGGTTCCAAAAAAGTAATTTTTGCAGCACTCATCGGTAATGGACTCATTGCCATTTCAAAATTTGTTGGATCGGCCCTCACCGGTAGTGCTGCAATGCTTAGCGAAGGTATCCACTCGGTCGTTGATACCGGGAATCAACTGCTGCTGCTTTTAGGATTGCGCCGCGCAAAAAAACCGGCCGACAAAAACTACCCTTTTGGTCACGGTAAAGAGATCTACTTCTGGAGTTTTGTAGTGGCCATATCTATTTTTGCTGTAGGTGCCGGTATTTCTATTTATGAAGGAATTCACAGCGTCATGGATCCGCACCCGGTAACAAACCCTATGATCAACTATATCATTCTTTCGCTCGCCATCTGTTTTGAAGCCGGCGCATGGTACTTTGCATGGAAAGAGTTTAAAAAGATAAAAGAGGATAAAGGATTTTTTGAAGAAGTACGCACCTCTAAAGATCCGACCACTTTTGTAGTTCTTTTTGAAGACACCGCCGCCCTGCTTGGCCTTGTTGTTGCTATAATTGGTATATGGCTGGGACAAGTGACCGGCATCCATATATTTGACGGTATCGCTTCCATCGTTATCGGGGTGATTCTGGGTCTCACTGCTACCTGGCTTGCCTGGGAAACCAAGGGACTGCTTATCGGAGAGAGCACTGAACCTGAAATTATAAATGGAATTAACAACATGGCAAACAGCTATAATGAGATACAAACCGTTAATGAAACATTGACAATGCACATGGGGCCTGAATATATACTGGTAAATTTGAGTGTCGATTTTGACGATTCCATGAATGCAAACAGTATTGAAGAGGCCACCGCAAAACTCACGCGGGAAATAAAAAATACCTTCCCGCGGGTAAAACGCATTTTCGTAGAAGCAGAAGAACCGAAAAACAAACAATAGTATGATAATCATGAAGCGATTTTTCCTCTCTCTCTGTCTCTGTCTGATTCCCTTTGTAACCTTATGGGGGCAGCAAAAAAATATTCGCGATTACGGCATTGAAATTGGTGTGCTTCAACCAGGTCCCACAAATGCGATTACTGACGTAGCAGGTGTTAAGGTCGGACATTTAACTTTAATTGAAGGCGACAGTATCCGCACCGGAGTAACCGCTATCCTGCCCCATCCGGGCAACATCTTTCAGCAGAAAGTCCCGGGTGCTGTTTATGTCGGTAACGGATTCGGCAAGCTGGCCGGCTCTACACAGGTTGAAGAGCTGGGTACCATTGAAACACCCATCATCCTTACAAATACGTTAAGCGTGCCTACAGCTGCCGACGCCCTTATTGATGCTACTTTTTCTTTTCCCGAGAATAGTGATGTGCGTTCCGTAAATCCTGTGGTTGGTGAGACCAATGACGGCTACCTCAACGATATTCGGGGACGGCATGTATCGAAAAAGAACGTGCTCGATGCCATTGAATACGCATCCGGCGGACCAGTGGAGCAAGGCAGTGTAGGCGCCGGAACCGGTACCATCGCGTTTGGATTTAAAGGCGGTATTGGAACATCATCACGTAAGCTGCCTGAGAATTTAGGCGGTTATACCGTTGGCATTTTGGTTCAGACTAACTTTGGAGGGGTACTCCATATTGCCGGTGTTCCTGTTGGAAAGAAATTGGGGAAATATTATTTGAGTGACGAGCTTAATGATTCACCCGACGGCTCATGCATGATTGTAGTTGCCACAGATGCCCCATTGCAGGCCCGTAACTTAAAACGCCTGGCCAAGCGTGCCATGCTGGGGCTGGCAAAAACAGGCGGCATCGCCAGTAACGGCAGCGGCGATTATGTCATTGCTTTTTCAACAGCAGAATCGGTGCGGGTTCCCTACCAGGCGAACAGTCCCACACAAAAGGTAGAGATACTCCGGAACAGCGCAATGTCTCCCCTCTTTATGGCGGTCAATGAAGCAACTGAAGAGGCCATTATCAATTCGCTTTTTCATGCCGAAACAATGACCGGCCGCGACGGACATACGGTTGATGCGCTACCTGTGCATAAGGTAATCGACATGTTAGAATCCTCAGAACGTTAGTTATGCCTAATAACACAAGGGGAAGTGAAAAATCAACCTTTTTGCACCTTGTAAAAAGTCCGTTTCGTTTTAAGTTTTTTCTGCTAAAACGCCTCCCCATGGCTCTGTTAGCCGGACTGCGTATTGCAAGTGCCGGCTCCAATAGTGCAGCGGTTACAGTTTCACTTAGCTATCTGACCAAAAACCCATTCCGGTCGATCTATTTTGCCTGCTTAGCGATGGCCGCTGAACTTTCGACCGGCATCCTGGTTATGAACGCCATTGAACAAACTGATCGTGCTTTCTCATTTCTTGTAGTGGAACTGGAGGCAGAATTCACGAAAAAAGCGACTGGTACTATCACATTTCAAAGCAGTGATGGAGCAGCCATCATGCAAACCGTTCAGCAGTGTGAAGAAAAAGAAATAGCCGGCAGTTGTACAGCTACGAGCATAGGTAAAAATGAAAACAGTGAAACAATTGCCATATTCAACATCACCTGGTCGTTTAAACCAAAATAGACACCGGAGATTTTGGGCTAAATTCGAGTCTGCGCCCTACTTCAAATCAAACGAATTTTGAGAACAGATATATTCTTTGAACAGAATATGACCTCAGCTTCTATAAATTAGCCATAGTCATTTCTTATGAAGCATTTTTTGTCAAACCGAAATGCTTTCTCATTGAAGAATTGAAAAACTGCAGCGTAACTTTAAGTTTTAATAATCACCCGACGATTTTAAGTTGATGGCATCTTTATTTTGATTACTCATAATATCAAACCAATTTATATTTCTGGTTAAGTACATGACTATTGCCAGGACAGCAAATAATCCCAGGCTGCCTAATAGTAACGCAAGATCCTGTAATTGTAGCAATATGTACAGATACCCATATAAGGCAATTAAGACACCAAATATAATTGCTGATTTGAGTTTGTCCGATAATACGCCGTACGAATAGATGGTAATCATCCCGATAATGGCACCTGATGCTACCAGGTAGGAAAATTTAAACAGCATATATTCTGATATTGATAACAAGAGGGTATAAAAGATTAACAATGCAAAACCAATTAACAGGTACTGAACGGGATGAATGATATTTTGGCTTAACAACTCAATCATGAAAAACGTCAAAAATGTGAGCGAGATGAACATGATCGCATATTTGGCCGTGCGCATTGTTTTTTGATACTCATCCACCGAAAGCAGCAGATCGACTCCGAAAGTGGAATTCGGCACCTCCTTGTTTGATCCCAGCCATTGTTGTGGATAATTGCGATTAAGGTGCAGCACTTGCCAATTTGAACGAAACCCGGAGGTGCTTACTTCTCTGTCAATGGGTAAAAAGCTACCGGTAAAACTTGGGTTGGGCCAGCCCGAAGAAAGGTGAACATTTGTTCGTTTGCCGACCGGAGCGAAGAGTAACCCTGAACTTCCGTTTACGTTCAGTTCAAAATTAAATTGAGATTCTTTATCGGTTTCAAAATCGGGTGAAATGGATACCCCCGATTCTAACACATCATTGGATTCTATGCCCGGATTAGCAGCGTATTCATTGTTATTCCAATGGATTGTGACGAAATCTTTGATGCCGGTCATATCAGAAATTCCAACGGAGACAAAAGCATCTTCCTGCAAAAAATCTTCCGGCGGTACCTTGAATCCGTTCAAATCAATCGCCGGAAAATGCCCCGATATAGATAGTTTACTGTTATAAACAATGACTTTATAAATTCCCCGGTACCGCATTTCAGGATCTATAGATCCTTTTATATTTAAATCTTCGGGTAAAAAATGGGCGTACCGAATCATTTGCTCAACTTTGCCATCACGCTCATACCAGTGTCTGTATGGGATAGTTATGACAGGACCTATAATAACCTGTTCACCTCCCCATTTTTCGCTGATACCATCAACCACAGAATCTCTTCTGTTTTCACGCTCCGAAATTAAACTCTGTATCAGAAATGAAGGAATAAGAAGGACAACCGCCAGGAATGCGATAATAAATAGCCGGATACCCAAGGAGTTTTTTAAATTTATCATAGTGAAGAATTCATATTATTAATGCGACCGCGACCATGCCCGCATGATGAGGTACCATGCCGTACCACCTGTAATCAGCAGCAATGGAACGGCACCGGGTTCATCTTCAGCCACAATCATATATATCAGAAGTAAGAACCCAACTGCAATAGTTAGTAGAGATAGTAATTTGTGCAGTTTAAACTTTTTAAGTGCATTCATAAATGACTCCAAATTAAAGTTGAAAGGGTTTCTTATGCTGCATTTTGTTCAGCTCTTTCCTGTGCCACATAACGAAACAACAAACCGGCTACGACAAACAGCGTAATAAAAAACCCATTTATGCCTGCAATGTGGAACACCGTGCTGGGAGGAGACTGATACAGGCCGCCGATTAAAACAATGACAGCAACCACCGCCTGGGCAAGCGCCATCGCGAACATCGTGAGTGCCAACCCCTCAACCTTAAAGCGGGCAATAAATGCACCGATGATTCCTACTGCGATCACTCCAAAATACATCAGGTTGGCAGGGTTATCCTCCGAGCCGATGATGCCAACGGCCATATTCACCCAGATGAGGAAAAGTCCCGTAAACAGTGCAAAACCAACAGCCACCCGGTAAATGACTTCGCCCGACTTCCTCGTTATCAGCTTATAAGTAAGCCCGGTGCAAAAAAGGAGCACTCCGGCTATAATAAAATCACTGAGAGTCCACGCTACCTCATTGCTAAATTGCATAGCAAGCAATGGGATAAGCAGCAGAAAACCTGTTGCAATCGCTGGAAAAATGAAAACTTTATATAGTGGTTCATTGGTATTCATGGGTATTACCTCTTTTTATGATGTGATTAATTGAAAGTACTTTGAAATACAAAGTTTAATGGTAAAAAATTTTAGTTGCGGTAATTCATGTTCTATTTCTGTGATTTAATAATTTGTTCCAGTACGTTAAGATGCGCTTCAAATGCTTTTCGGCCCGCTTCCGTCATATAGTATTTGGTATTGGGTTTATTGTCGATAAAAGATTTTTCCACACCGATAAATTCTTCCGTTTCCAACTTCTTAAGATGCGTCGCCAGGTTACCGTCGGTCACATCCAGATATTCCTTTAGTGAAGTAAAATCGAGTTCATCGTTCACTGCCAAAGCCGACATAATTCCCAGCCGCACCCGGCTCTCAAACACCTTATGTAAATCATCGATTGATAGTTTCACTGCTTCTCACCGTTCGTACCTGTAATGCATGTAAATACCATACAGAATATGAATAACGCCAAAACCAATGGCCCAAATAAGAAGGCTGTGTTCAATAAACCAGACGCTTGTTATTCCCAGTACGATCTGGATGATGCCCATAATTTTTACTTCTCTTATCGTATAAAATCCGGCGTTATACAGAGCCAGTCCATAGAACAGCAGCGTCAGCGGTGCAACAAGCCCCGTGAGCCCTTTTGAAATCAAAACCAAAACCAATAGGCCACCTGCTGCCAAGGGAACCATCATACTCATTAACAGTCGTCTTGATGTATGATTCCATATCTTCTCCCCTCTTTTGCGTGCTTTTTGCCCTGAAAAATATATGGCTGTAAAGAAAGCCAAGACTAAAACACCCATTGCCAGCAACGCGACGTTGGAAAAGCCCGGCGAATGGTATAAAAGTGCATCCGGATTAAAACCTAAAACGGCATGAGCAATCCAGGCACCTGCCAACGCATAGATCCCGGCCATGATTCCGGCCCATCCCGAGAGTGACAAAAATTTGGAAGAACGCTCCATCATAGAGCGCATCTCATTTATATCCTGAATGTAATCCCGTTCTTCTTTCATACAAAGTACTTTTTATTTCAAAGCTAATATAAAAAATACTATTACACAATAGAAGCAACAATATTTTTTGTTATCTCTTCTGGTCTGACGAGCTTTTATCGTTTGAATGGTAATCCATCCAATAGAACTTGCCCATGCTGCCCGATTAATAAACAGCGACAAAACCTACTGGCATAATACACAGATTGATACCCCGGGTTTAACCCAGACTGTTTATTTTCTTTTTGATCTCTTGCTTCTCGGTCTCGGTCTTCGCTAAAGACCGGGCTTTTTGAAAATAATTCTTTGCCTTTTTAACATTGCGCTTCGTGTAAAGCTCGCCAAGAAGTACAAAATAGAAGTGATTTTTTTCGAGGCTCAGTTTTTCAGCCTCACGAATAGCGGCTTCTGCATCTTTCACCTTGTACAGCGCATATAACCTGTTGAGTGCAGCACTTGGCGAATAGTTGACCTTCAGAAGGTGATCGTAAAGATGCAATATATCTTCCCACTTTTCCGGCGTATCCTCTTTGATACAATGCCAATAGGCTATGCGTGCTTCCAAATGATACGAGCTCACCTCATTGCCCTCAGCCGAAAGCTCCAAAAAGCGCATGCCCTGCTTGAGCAAAGCCGTATCCCATAAAGCTGAATTTTGTTGTTCATACAGAATCATTTCATTATCTGGGGTTTGGCGGGCTTCAAACCGCGAAGCATGAAAACACATAAGCGCCACCAGCGCATTGGTCTTGGGAAGGTTGGTTCCCTCATACTCGGTCAGCAGTAGTCCCAGCCGCACAGCTTCGAGGCAGAGGTCCTTCTGCAAGACCTGATTTTGGGTTTTAGAGTAATAGCCCTCATTAAACAGCAAATAGATAATACGCAGCACACTGTCGAGCCGTTCAGATATCTCATCTTCAGGGGGTAGTTCCATCCTGATGTTTTCGGTCCGCAGCTTTTTCCGTGCCCGGTATAACCTCTTGTTGATCGTATCTTTGTTTGATAAAAAAGCCTCGGCTATTTCATCAATCCCAAAACCGCAAAGTGTACGCAGGGCCAGTCCTATCTGGGCTTCGCTTGCAATGGCGGGGTGACATATTGCAAACAGCATTTGCAGCTGACTGTCCTGGATGTTTTGCAGCGAAAAATCCAGCTCCGGCATTCCCTGATCCTGTCGTCTTATCCTTACTTCAGGAGATACTTTATGGTCGAATATTTTTTTTCGGCGAAAATGATACAAGGCTTTGTTTTTGGCCACCACATACAACCAGGCCGTCGGATTCTCTGGCATACCCTCTATTCCCCACGTTTCTGCCGCCTGCAGAAACGTTTCACTTACAACATCTTCGGCAAGCTGAATATTCGACAATCCATACCGCTTGCTGATGACCGCAACCATCTTGGAAAATTCCTGGTGAAATAGCTGTTTTATCGTTTCCTGTTCCACATTATTGTCTTTATTAGCGGCTTTTGCGAAGCCTCGAGTGTCATTTCTAATCCCGATTTATTGGGTGAGGAGCCTTAAATAAATATTCGATTTACAGTCTTTATGAAGCGTTAACTGTTGCATTCTTTTGAGATTCCTCGTCGCTCCACTCCAGAATGACTTGTTTTTCAGTTTTGAAGAGTATTTTTGTATTATCCTTTCTTTCCTGCCCATGGATTTCCAAAGGGCCGGATTTCAACACTCCCGCCCTGCTCCAATGCCGGACAACCGTGAGCTAACGTGGTAGCTTCTTCCAGATTTTCTGCCTTAACAACGATAAAACTGCCCAGCTTTTCTTTGATCTCAACGAACGGACCGTCCGTAACTACGCCACCGGGCTTCAGCACTTTACCCTCCATAGAAAGACGAGGTCCGCGGCGGGCCAGCTTGCCCTGTTCTTCGATGCCTTTCCACCACTTATTCCATTTTTTTGCCAATGCGGCCATCTCTTCTTTTGAAACATCACTATAATCATAACTCGGTTGCCGGAATAATAACATGAATTCTTTCATCTTCTTTTCACTTTGATTGATATTTAAGCCTGTCTTCACCTTAACGATGGTTGAAGAAATTGAAATTGGACATCCAATTTTAGTGTTGGAATAAAGTTCCGCTAATACAGGTTTTCACCAAAACCTTATTCTCTTAACCCCTTTCCATCCAGAATTTTATCACTATACTTTTCAACCCGTCGCGTCCGGGTCTTCGACTGTTTGGCATCAGAAAAATAAAGAATGTATCCTCTTTGGCGTCCCGGCGTCAAATCGTTAAAAGCAACTTTTAAATCAGGATTTTCATCCAGTTTCTGTTGAAACTCTTCCGGTATAGGTTCTTTTTTCTTTTCTACATCTACTTCCAATCCGGCTTTTTCTGCTTCAATGGCTTCTTCGATATACTCTTTTAGGATAGGTTCCATTTCAATGACTTCCTGAACACTGGTGAAGGGAATTCGGCGCGCTATCCTTGAATTTTTTCCGGGTTTCTCCAGGATACCTTCGGGGTCTTCTAACAACACTCCTTTGAAAAACATAAGCGCACAGGATTCTTTAAAGGGCTGAATGATAGCAATGTTACTGTCTTGGAACGAGTAGCAGGGTTTGCCCCACTTCAATTCCCCGGTCAGTCCACAGTCAAGAAGGATCGTTCGCAACTCCTCCATCACTCCCTGCCAGTTTTTAGCACCACTTAAATATTCACCCACTTCAGGATTCGTTCTATTCTTTGTCATGGTATGTTGGTAATTTGTTCTTAATGGAAATTTAGTTTACAAATTTACCAATCAAGTCCTTTATGGCAATCCATATTCTCCTCAAACCGGTCTTTTAATATGACCAATAGTTCATCACGCTGTTCCCATAATAGTTTCTTTTCCATTCTATTCATGTATTGATTTTTCGATCCTCAGGTCTGAAATACCACGATGCCACTGTCAGGATTAACAATACCAATGAAGGAAGGGCCTCAGTAAACGGTTGCCCCATTGTAATATGTGAAATAGCTGCTCCGGACATAGCAAAAAAGAAGCCAGCATAAGCCCATTCCTTCACTAATGGAAATTTAGGAGCAAGTACGGCGATAACTCCCAAAATTTTCCATACACCAAGAATAGACAAAAAATATAACGGGTAACCTAATTGAGTAATAATTTCAACATAGCCTCCTATTTGCAGTAATTGTTGCACACCACCTGCCAGCATTCCCAATGCCAGCCAGATTGTAGCAACCCAGTAGATAATTTTATTCCTTTTTGTCATAATGGATTATCCTATATTTTTCTAATGCAATAATTTAATTAAAGGTTCAAAAAGGCTGTAGTACCAACCTGCCGTAAGCAATAAACACGCATATTGTAGCCACCACAATCCAATAAATCAACTGACCAGAATTTCCATCACCGGAATTAAGATGTACCCCACAAAAGAGCAGCATCTCTGCTGCAATAATCGTGGCGGCTAAATAAGCAGTAATTCCAAGATTGTTATCAAGTGCCGGAAGCAACAGACCAATAACACAGATTAATTCAATAACACTGAGTGTAAGCCAGGCTCCGTGGGGTATTGCACTCAGGGAAGGCACGGTTTGTTCAGAATTAGAAAATTTCCATACCGCTCCCATAGTGGTATGCACGGCGAGAAGGATTTGAAGAACCCATAAGAAAATGTTCATGGTTTACCTCCTCAAAGGGTTTAATACAATAAATATTTCTATTTTTGTCATTATTATTTTCATTCTATTTGTTGTGAGTGTTTCCATTACACTCTTATAATGATTGAAACTTCGGAAATTGGACATCCAATTTTAATTATGAAAATAAAAAAGCGGGGAATGGCAATGCCTATTTATCATAGGCTCTGAAATGGTTAACGGGGGTTAAAGGTTTAGGAAGTGAATGGGTAATTGAGGAAGAGTTTTAGATCGTAGAGATCGGTTTAAGCTTTTCCTATATTTTTATTTCCAGAAACTTCCATTCAGGGATTTGACGCTTCTTGTCTGCTGACCATTTCATTAATCCATATTGGAGCGAAGGGAGACGTACATCCTTTAGAAACAGGATAGTCCCGGTATATGCCCAGTCTTTCACCGATATCAATAGCTCTCTTTCGGTATTCCGGAAAATTGATGCCAATTTTTGCCAATGCTGTATTCATAGTCCATTGCACTTCAGGTGCTGCTCTTGGCATTTCTGCTTCAATATGGTCCAAAACTTTGCTGAGATTCAGCCCTCCGGGGTCTCTTGCTATTTTGCCGGCTGTCAAACTCCATCCTGCACGGGCTGCCCACTTACTATCTGCATTCATCCACTTTTCCCGAAGAGATTCTTTCTCAGGATGTTTTTTCAAAACATAGGCATTGAACCAATCGGCCACTTGTACAAAGTCAATTGATTTTACCATTGCATCCAACTCGTTTCCCGACATTTTTTTTGGTTTTAGGATGAGGATCGCCAGCAGCCGGGCATCAATATTTTGGGTCTTCCATAACTCTAAAGCCAATTCATGATTCTTCTTTATTTCTTTAGCAATTTTTCGGATGCCACCCAACTTCACCCCATATTGATTGTCACCTGCACCATTTTTGATGTTTTGAGATATTCTTTTTTCAGTGCCGAGTGATTTGAGTTTGGCCAGTACTTTTTTAAGTGTCATTGTAGTTCTTGTTATCTTTATCTCTTAACTTAGATTTACGCGTTTTGTTGGTAATTTATCATCCATTTGATACCAAACTTGTCTGTAAACATACCGAAAAAAGCACCCCAGGGAGCCTTATCAAACGGAACACTGATATTTCCACCCTCGGAAAGGTCTTCAAATAACTTCCGGGCTTTCTGTTCACTATCCGGATGCAGGGAGAGTGCAAAATTATTTCCGGGAGTGAATGGCTCACCCATAAAATCCATATGGTCATTACCCATAAGCAGTGTGCCATTAGGCCCCGATAGCGTTATATGCATAATTTTTTGGTGGTCTTCCCTGGACAGCTGCCCGGCTTGCGGGGTATCACCATAGCGCTGCAGGTTAATCAGTTCTCCCCCTAAAACAGATTGATAAAAATTAAAGACTTCTTCTGTGTTTCCGTTAAATGTCAGATATGCCGTTATCATTTTCCTGGTATTTAAATGAGCGTTTAAAACACCAAGAAATGAAGTTTTGTTTTCTATGTATTGTAAAAATCGGAAGTATTATCTTTCATAAAACATTCGGCCAAAGTGGTTGTTTGACTGCATTAATGTTGAAGGGGAATATCCGGTAAATTTTTTGAACTCTTTGATGAAATGGGATTCATCATAATAGTGATCATAGAATGTTTTTCGGGTAATAAATCCGGTTTTATTTGCCAATAAAGCCTGATAGTATTGCTGAAAACGGACGATCGTACTCAGGTTTTTAGGGCTCATACCAAGCCTTTCCTGAAATTTCATATTCAGCCACCGGCTGCTGTAGCCGGTATCTTCTTCAAGCTCTCCAACTTTAATTCCCCCTTTAGTATCCTCAATTTGTCGGATACAATATTCAAATAATAGATCTTGTTCTTCTTGAATAAGGAGCGAATGCATAAAATGCTGCAGTATCCTAACTTTGTCTTCAACGTCGTTCGCATTCGCCATTTTCCGTTCAATATCCCCGGTAGATTTACCTAAAAGATCGGTCAAATCATTCAGTTCGTTTTTAATATCTCCAAGTCTAAGATGAAAAAACCGGTAGGCTCCGATTGGGTTGATTTCTACGCCGATGGTCCCGGTAGGTCCTTCTCTTTCAGAATCGACAACGGACGGACTGTTTGATATTCCTGCCAGAGCTATTTTATGTTGTTTGGCGACATATACTTCTCTTTCCTTTTTCCCGATTAGCCCATTTTGGAATGGAAGTAAGAGTAGTAATCTACCATTTGGTACAATGAGCTTCATATCATCATTTGGCAGCGGTCCATTGTTTTCAAAAGCCCATATTTTATTAATATATCTTTGAAGCGGAGATATTAATTCAAAAAGGCGGAAATTCATTGTAGTACTGTATTATTTGCAGTGTATTAGAAATGTAACAGAATTGAGTTAAAAATTCTTCCGTGATAGAAATAATTTTATTTAACCCTTTTCAATTAGCTTTTTCCAGATGCGGATAGATAATCAATATCCAAGATCCCTTAAAAAACCGGGACGGGCATCCCTTCATAATACGTATCCGTTGGGGAATGGAATATTTTTTCAACGCTTTCGGACTTCCGGTCGATCCAGACTTCCAACACAGGGGTTTTATTTACGGCTTTAAGCAATATATTTATTCCCTCAAAGGGTCCATCCGGACCAAATTGAGCCAAAGAAAAAATAATTTTAAAGTGACTTTGGTCTTGATCGCTTGGCCATTCATGAATGGGCGCCTTCCCCTCGGGGAGATACATCGGTACCTCTGATACAAAAAGGGAAGTAGGCATCACATAGTTAATAAACCGGTCATTCGTATCCTGATATTTGTTTAAAGAGGCTGCGACTACCGAATCTGATTTTACCGTAGTAACCATTTTAGCAATTTCATCCTGCGTTATCTGCCCGAGCGAAAGATACACTTCTTGTTGGGTGGTGTAGGTATATAGACTATTAATCGCATAGCTGTGAATACCCTTTGCCACCGCAAAACCCATCAGCATGATAACAATATAAAGACCAAGAACACTCAATATCTTGCCCATTTTCTTTTCAGACCATGCAATACGATTAAATATATTTTCGGTGGCAGGTGGGAGAAACATCCCCGTTTTTGAACGATACACATCATAGTCCGTAAATTTTCGCTCACATTCTCGTTCTTCCAACCGGGCCAGAAAAAAATAGGCGAAGCAAACGGTCACAAACCCAAATAATACAAGATATCGGGGCCAGACTAATACCATCCCAAAACTGGAAATCATAAGTGCAAGGTATTGGGGATGGCGTATGTGACGATAGATACCGCCAAATACGCCCCCCTTCTTTTTTAGCTTGTTCCAGTAGATTTGTGCCGCGCCTGCCAGGAACGCGATAAATCCACCCGCAAACAAAACCATCCCGATTACTTCATGCCAGGTGATAAATAATGATCGCGTTTCACGGGCAATATGAGGCATAAAAAAACGAATAAACCAGCTTGTAGATTCCGAAAGGTTGAATACCTGGAGTCCCGGTCCATAGATACTATAGATATAGGCTGCAAAGGGACTGAACATATAAAAAAACTCGAAGGCTATGAGTCCGTAGAATATCAGGCTGGCCCAGAAGGCGGGGCGTGTTACGTTGGCATTGTCGTTTCTGATGTCCTTTTGGTTCATGGGTTATAAGCTATTTAGTTTTTGGAAGGCGAATTTTGGTGCAATACGGGAAAGCATATATAACAATTTGGCTTTGCCTACGTGTATCTCCTTATCTTTTTTCTCTATTCCCTTCATCATTTTTGTGACTGCTTCTTCTACCGAAATCGCAATGTCGGGAGGATTTCCCTTATGCCAGGGGGTATCAACCGCCGGAAACAGAACTTCAATAACACTCATAGATCGATTTTCGTACTGGGATCTCATCACTTGGGTAAAGGAATGCAACGCGGATTTCGTCGCATTATAGAATGGGTAGATCGTACGCGGTACGTAAACCAGTCCGGTTGTGATATTAATAATGGCGGAATGTTCATGGCGGCTTAGTATAGGATCAAATAGCTTTGCCAGCCTGATCGGGCCCATCAGGTTTGTTTGGATTTCCGCTTCGGCCTTTTCAAGAATGTCTTCATCCCCGAAAAAATTTTCGGCATGGACAATGGCTGCATTGTTGATCAAAATATTACAATCCGGGTGGTTTTCTTGAACCCAGTTGCGTAATTGTTCACAATCAGTCGGTTTTGATACATCACACTGCAGGTAATGCAGGCTGGGCAATTGCTGCTGAGCCTGGCGAAGCTTTTCGATTGTCCGCCCACAAATCAGGACGTTGTTATGTTGCTTAAGAAGTTGCCTGGCCAGTTCTAAGCCGATGCCGGAACTTCCTCCGGTAATGAGAATAGTATTGTTATGAAGTTGCATAATCGTTGTATCAGTTTGGAATTCTGATACAACGTAT
>JAFGWN010000002.1 GCA_016937115.1 Balneolaceae bacterium
TGCACTCCCTTTTGTGCATTTAAATACAGTGCTGTTTATTTAGAGAATGTGAGTAAAAATAATGATTGTTGAGAGATAGGACAAGATGAATGGGACTATCAGGGCTTGTTTATAGTCCAATATTTCACTGTATTTAAATTTAAAAAATATGGTCAAATTAAATTTTGAAGTTGTTTATTTAAGTAGTTAGAATTAAATCCACTACTTAGATATGAGACGCTAAATTTTGAATACTTAGGCTTATTTTATATGAATATACCTTCGAGGCTTTTAGGTGAAATTGAAAAAGGTAAAGTAGTTTTATTTTTAGGTGCAGGTGCAGTTTTAGGAGCAAGGTCGGATAATGGTTTTAAAGCGCCGTTGGGAAGTGAGCTTGCTGATCAAATATCAGATGAATTTCTGGGAGGTAAATTTAAAAATAGGGATCTTAATTGGATAGCAGAATTAGCAAAAAGTGAAAGTGATCTAACAACTCTGCAGGAATTCGTTTCAGAAGTATTCCAACCATTAGAACCTGCATCATTCCATAAGCTCATACCTGAATTTAGATGGCAAGGTATAGCTACAACAAATTATGATGATATAATTGAAAAAGCCTACAACAATAATGATGATAAGGTACAAAGTCTAGTCCCTTTTGTTTCTGATAGAGACAAAATCCATGATAAAATAAAGACAAAAGAAGACCTGCCCTACGTAAAATTACATGGTTCAATTACTCGAACTCATGATGATTCAGTACCATTGATTTTGTCTCATGATCAATACGCTACAGTACAAGATGGGCGGTCACGTCTTTTCAATATGGTTGATGAATGGGGACATGAATTTACAATAGTTTTTATTGGACATGAATTATATGACTCGGACGTACGTCAACTGCTTCAAGAATTGACAGAATTGGGGGAGTATAGGCCAAGGTATTATTTAGTAAAACCTGAAGTTGTTGATATGGAAGAAAGGCTTTGGAGTTCAAGAAGGATTACAGTTTTATCAGGAACCTTTAAGGAATTTATGGAAAGTCTTGATAAGGAAATTCCTAAAAGTAAAAGGGCACTATTTAAAGTAATTGAAAGCCATTCTCATCCAATTCAAGCAGAATTTAGAAATAATGAAGAGCTATCACCTGCCTTACATGAATTTTTATCGTCTGATGTAGAATATGTACACTCTGGGTTGCAAGTAAATGAGGGTGAACCACAATCTTTTTATAAAGGATATAATACTGGATGGTACCCAATAGAAAGAGATCTAGATGTAAGAAGAAATCAGGTAGACACAGTTTTGTTTGAGGTAGTATTGGCTAATGAAGAAGATCGATCTAGTAAGGTAGATTTTTATCTGATTAAAGCTGAAGCTGGGGCTGGGAAGTCAATTTTTTTAAGAAGGTTAGCGTGGGATGCTGCTGTAGAGGGTAATTGCCTATGTCTTTATGCTCAAGACTACGTGGAAATTAATTATGAATCATTATTTGAAATATATCAGAATACAGAAAGGAGAATTTTTTTATTTATAGATAACGCTAGCGATAATATTAAGAATATTTCGAATGCACTAGAATCAGCAAGAGCTGATGGCATTAAACTTACTATTATATCAGCGGAAAGAATTAATATTTGGAATATTGCATGTGAAGAAAGCCTAGGTCAATACCTTTCTGAAAGTTATCAATTGAGATATCTAAGCAGAGAAGAAATTAGGAAATTAATTGAGAAACTAGAAGAACATGATTCCCTTGGTAGATTAGAATCATGGAATCGTGAACAACAAGTTGATGAATTTGAAAAGGTTGCTGGCAGGCAGTTATTAGTAGCTTTGCATGAAGTAACAATGGGTAAGCCTTTTGAAGAAATTATAAAAGATGAGTATAAGAGTATTAAACCACAAATTGCTAAATCCCTTTATTTATCAGTTTGTACATTAAATCGAATGGATATTCCGGTTAGAGCTGGGCTAATTGCTAGAGTTCACAATATCCCATTTGAAAGATTTGAGGAAAGGTTATTTGCCCCATTAGAACACGTTGTAAAAGTTCAAGAAGATAAAATTTTAGGTGACTTTCTGTATTCAGCGAGACATAGTGAAATAGCCGAAATGGTATTTGAACAAATATTACAAACTCCTGATGATAAATATTCGGAGTATATGAAGTTACTTCATCAGATGAATACGCTATACAGTACCGATAGCAAGGCGTTCCTTGGTTTGATAAAAGCCAATAGTATTTTAGATTTTTTCCCAGAATATCAAATGGCAAAAGAAATTTATGAATTAGCTGAAAGAGTTTCACCTAGAGACAAAAATGTATATCATCAGCGTGCTATTTTTGAAATGAAACGTGATCAACCTAGTTTCAGTAAGGCAAAAAAATTCTTAGAAAAATCTAAAGACTTAGATCCTCACGATCACAGTATTATTCATTCTTTAGCTGAATTATATAGGAGAAGAGCAGCTGAAAGTGATAAAAGAATTGAAAAAGAAAAATGCAGGGAAGAAAGTAAAAGATACATTGAGCAATTAAAGAAGGATAAAAATAGTGTCAGATTTGCCAGAGTTACTTTGGTAAAACTCTATATGAACAAGTTAGAGGAATTGTTAGAGGATAGTGATGCAGAATCAGTTCAGATCGACAATATTATCGAGAAGTTGGAGAGAGAACTCGAAGAGGGTTTGCAAGACGCTCCTGGAGATTCGTATTTAAGAGTTGCTGAATCGGAATTAAAGAAGTTGCTGAAGAAACATAATGAAGCAATTGAATCATTGGAACATGCATTCAGACAAAATGAGAGAAACTCATATGTAGCAATTAGATTAGCAAAAGCATATATCAATGATGATAACTTTGATGATGCAGAAGACGTTTTAAAAACAGCCTTGGAGAAAAACCGCAATAATAAGAAAATTCATTATAATTATGCTTTAGTGTTAGATAAATCTGAAAAGGGTAGTTTGGATGATCTAATCTATCATTATCGTCATGGATTCTCTAAATGGGATGATAATTATAATGCCCAATTTTGGTATGCAAGGTATTGTTATGAAAGTAGGGAAGAGGAGAAAAGAAAAGACGCTGCCAAGGTATTCAATAAATTAAGAGAAGCTTGGATTCCTCATGATGTTCGAACGGAAATAAGAGACAAATTAACAAAAGATGGTGAGCCTACTATTTTCAAGGGATCACTAAATAGGGTTCAAAGTACTTTCGGTTTTATCAACGTAGAGGGTAGCGGTAGAGAAATATTTATTTATTCAAATGAGGCTGGAGAAGTTTGGGACAATTTGACTTCAAATAAGCGCATTCAATTTGAAATAGGTTTTACCATGAGAGGTCCTATTGCTACAAATATTTCAATATATCAATAGTAAAACTCTGAAAGCCAATTAGTTACAGGCATAAAAGTACCCGAGAGAGGACTCGAACCTCCACGGCCGTAAGGCCACTAACACCTGAAGCTAGCGCGTCTACCAATTCCGCCACTCGGGCTTTTCAGAATGGAGCTAAATATAGGAACTATTCTGCGGTAAGTTCAACAGTTTTATTTTATTTATATTGATTCCTCTGATTTTTTGGAAGTTACTAACTAACGGGTGCTTATGAGTTTGGGGATGAATCGAAAGGGGATTGGTTTGGTGGCCGGTGCAGCCATTTTTCTTTTCATGTTATTCGTGCAAAGCCCGCCGTCGCTTTCACCCGAAGCCTGGCGCACCGCAGCTCTGGGGCTCCTGATGGCCACCTGGTGGATCACCGAAGCTATTCCCATCCCTGCTACAGCCCTTTTGCCCATGGTATTGATGCCGGTGCTGGGCATTGCCGGCATCGAAGAAACGCTGTCGCCCTATGCCCATCCGCTTATCTTTTTATTTTTGGGCGGCTTTATTATCGCTATTGCCATGGAAAAGTGGGAGCTCCATCGGCGAATTGCTCTGAACATCGTACAATTTGTGGGGGTTAAACCCCAATCAATCGTGCTCGGGTTTATCCTGGCGTCGGCCTTTTTAAGCATGTGGGTCAGCAATACCGCAACGGCTTTAATGATGCTTCCCATTGCTCTTTCTATTTTAAAACTTGTGAGCAGTGATACCGGCAAAGAGAATCGCCATTTTAATTTATGTATGCTCCTGGGGGTGGCCTACGGATGCAATATCGGCGGCATGGGTACGCTCATTGGCACGCCACCCAATGCGCTGCTGGCCGCCTTTATGGCCGACAGTTACGGCGTGGAAATTTCATTTGTCAAATGGATGGTATTTGCAATTCCTCTTTTAATCATAGCTATTCCTGTTCTGTACTGGGTTCTAACGCGTTTAATTTATCCCATTACCATAGAAAAACTGCCGGGCGGAGAAGCAATGCTCGACCGCCAACTTCTTTCAATGGGAGCATTCAGTTCCGCCGAAAAAAAGGTGGCTGTCGTTTTTGTGGTTACCGCTTTGCTGTGGATCACCAGACCGCTGGTTACGTCGGTCATTCCGGGCCTGACCGATACAGGTATTGCCATAGCGGCGGCATTAAGCTTCTTTTTTATACCGTCGGGCACTGAGGAAAAAGAATTCATCCTGAATTGGAATGATGCTGAATCGCTGCCGTGGGGCGTGTTAATACTATTCGGCGGCGGACTGAGTTTGGCATCGGCTATTAGTGATACGGGGCTCGCAGCATGGATTGCCGGGGGCGTGCAGGTGTTTGGGAGCTGGCCTGTGCTGGTACTGTTACTCATTATTGTGAGCACCATTGTTTTTCTTACCGAAATAACCAGTAATACGGCAACATCGGCGGCTTTTTTACCGGTTATCGGTTCGGTTGCTGTGGGCTTGGGCCAGGAGCCGTTGCTGTTGGCCCTGCCGGTGGCGCTTTCGGCAAGCTGCGCCTTTATGCTGCCGGTGGCCACGCCGCCCAATGCTATTATTTACGGAAGTGAACGCATCGCTATTCCGGATATGGTTAAAGCGGGCCTTTGGCTCAACCTTATTTTCATCCTGCTGATCAGCGGCTGGGTGTACTATGTGGCCCCGTGGCTATTTGGGAGCTTATGATTTGATCTATCGGTGTTCTTTATTGAATAAATGCTGCATTAGTGATTTATATCCATCGGTAAGTTCTACATCCCGTCGCGCCATCATGGCCTGCATGGCTTCATACGCTTTGTCCAGTTTATACGGTTGAATGACATTGGATCCCACCCAGCTAAAGGAAGGAATAAATTTAGGAGGGAAGTCACCCGCAAAAATATTGCAGTTAACGCCACAAATCGTACCGGTGTTAAGTTGTGTATTGATGGCTGTTTTGGTATGATCACCCATAACCGTACCTAAAAATTGCTGGCCGGTTTCAATATCTTGCCGGCTGTTCCAATTGGTGATTCGAATAGTGCTGTAATTGTTTTTTAGATTTGAGGTATTGGTGTCGGCACCGAGGTTACACCACTGGCCGATCAGCGAGTTGCCCACGAAGCCATCATGCCCTTTGTTGGAGTAAGAGTGAAAGATAGAGTTATTGATTTCACCGCCCACTTTGCAAACCGGTCCGATAGTAGTATCAGGATAAATTTTGGCGCCCATATTAACGGTGGCCTTTTCACAAATAGCAGCGGGCCCCTTGATGAGCGCGCCCGCCATAATGGTTGCGCCGGGACCAATGTAGATGGGGCCGTTATCCGCGATTAGAATCACGCCGGGTTCAACGGTAGCGCCTTTTCCAATATAAATCTCAGATCGATTCTGCAAGATGGCTTCTGAAGAAATCGAAACATCTTCAGTGTCGTTGTGTGTCATGTGTGTTACATCGGATTTTATTTCACCTCCATTTTTTAAGAAAAGATCCCAAAGGCGCGTGATGCACTCGAATTCGGAGGATCTTAAAACAAGCAGTGAGTTAAAGTCGGGGTTTCCATTTTTAATCCACTTTTTTGAGAGGGAAGCATCAACACGTGCGGCAATTACCGTGTCCTCATACTGCATGCAGGTTCCCTCATCCAGATTGCGTATTTTCTCCAGCAGAACGTCGTCAGGCAGATATCGGCTGTTAATCCAAAAGCAACTTTTGCTGTCTGTTATAGTGGAAGCAGGAAAGACGGTTTTAAGTTCAGGTCGAACTATGCGCGACCATGATTCAGGTTCAAGTGCCCTCTGCCATTTTTCAGCAATGGTGCAAATACCAATACGCAGATCATCGACAGGCCGGGTAAGCGTCAGAGGGTGAAAGTTGGTTGTCAATTCATCCTCGAAAAAGCACAAATGCATATAAAAGTGTTTGAATAGTGAAAACTATATTTAATTATCCGACTAAGATAGATATATTATGGCAGTTTAGGAGAGAGAAAGCAAGGAAAATAATAGTCTAAAATCACAAATATTTATGTGCGGAATTGTAGGATACATTGGCGATAAAAAAGCCAGCGATATTATTATCAAGGGACTTGAGCGACTTGAATACCGGGGATATGATTCGGCCGGTATCGCCCTCGTTAATGGTGTTTTGGAGATAAAAAAGGGCAAAGGTAAGGTTGCGAACCTGAAAAAAATGGTTCGGGATCATCCTATGAATGGCAACGTGGGCGTGGGACATACCCGCTGGGCTACCCACGGTGCTCCGAATGATATTAATTCCCATCCGCATGTGAGCAAGTCGGGGAATATTGCCCTTGTTCATAACGGGATTATTGAAAATTATGTTACCCTTAAAAAAGAGTTGCAAAGCAAGGGACATACCTTCTACAGCGATACCGATACCGAAGTTGTTGTACAGCTTATTGAAGAGATCTACCAAAACGGCAAGGATATCGATTTTGAGCAGGCGGTGCAGCTGGCGCTAAAGCAAATTGTAGGGACCTATGGCCTGGCCATTTTGCATGAAAAAGAGCCTGATCAAATTATTGTTGCCCGCAAAGGATCGCCATTATTGATTGGTGTTGGTGAAGGAGAGATGTTTATCGCTTCGGATGCCTCACCCATTGTTGAGCACACCCAGAAAGTTGTTTATCTGGATGATGGCGAAATGGCAATCATTAACAAAGATGGCTATGAAGTAAAAACGATTGATGATGTGGTGTTGACGAAAGAGGTTCATGAGCTTTCTTTAAGTCTGGAAGAGATCGAGAAAAAAGGATATCCGCATTTTATGCTCAAGGAAATATTTGAGCAACCCGAATCCATTGCCGATTGCCTGCGCGGTCGCCTTGATTTGGAGAACAATACCATTCAGCTTGGCGGTTTGGTGGATGTGATTGATCAATTAACGGATGCCAAGCGGCTGATAATCGCTGCGTGCGGCACCAGTTGGCATTCGGCCCTGCTTGGAGAGTATTTGATAGAGCATCTCGCAAAAATACCGGTTGAAGTAGAATATGCATCGGAGTTTCGATATCGCGAGCAGCTTATTGGCGAAGGGGATGTGATGCTGGTTATTTCGCAAAGTGGCGAAACGGCTGATACGCTTGCCGCGTTACGCGAAGCCAAAGAGCGCGGGGCTCTGGTTCTGGGCATTTGCAATGTGGTGGGTTCAACCATTGCCCGGGAAACTCACGCCGGTGTATATACGCATGCCGGACCGGAAATTGGCGTTGCTTCAACCAAGGCATTTACCGCTCAGGTTTCAGTTCTGATAATGATTGCTATTCTGTTGGGGCAAAAGCGAAATGCTATTTCTGAAGATTATGCCACGAAGCTTATCCAGGAATTAAATCGAATTCCGCAAAAAGTGAAGCAGATTCTTGATAATGGGGACACCCTGGAAGATATGGCAAAGCTATTTACCTATGCGCCAAACTTTTTATATCTCGGGCGAACATACAACTTTCCGGTTGCACTGGAGGGCGCGTTAAAGCTTAAAGAGATTTCTTATATTCATGCTGAAGGATATCCCGCCGCTGAAATGAAGCACGGTCCTATTGCATTAATTGATGAGATGATGCCTGTTGTGGTTATTGCTGCTACCGATCACACCAATGACAAAATGATCAGCAATATTGAAGAAGTAAAAGCGCGTGATGGCCGCCTCATTGCCATTGCCGGAGAAAATAATGAAGCTGTTACAGATTTGGCTGAATTCAGCTCCGTTATCCCTGAAACGCTCGATTGTCTTACCCCACTTTTGACTGTAATACCGCTGCAATTATTGTCCTATTATATTGCCGTCAACAGAGGTTGCGATGTGGATCAGCCGCGGAATTTAGCTAAAAGTGTAACCGTCGAATAACTCTTCTTATTTATCAGCGACTTTTTGATTTGTTGATAACCTGTTGATTTAGTTAGGGAAGTTCTGCCTGTTTTGGGTTAAATTATTGATTTTGTTCCGATTAAAGAGATGCAAAAATTATTAACAGAATGTGGATAACTTGCATTTTATCTTTCGCTTTAGTATATATTAGAAAATTATAATATATGTAGGCTCTAATGGGTGAGTGGAAAGCATTTCTTTTTAAATTATTGATACTGGTGCTGGTAGGGATTGTGATTTTTACGGGATAAATCACAATATGAAGTAATACGCCTCTTAATATTTTGTTTGCACTTGATGCATAACAGATCAGGGCTGAACAGCATCTCTTTGACACCCTTTAAAACAAACGCTAACATTTCGTATCCTTTCTCGTATTAGAAATACATAAACGTTCATTTCATCTATTATACTTATGGAACTTATTATTAAGCTTTTAGTCAACGCAGTAGCTGTTTTTGTATTCGGTTATATGCTAAAAGGCGTTGAAGTAAAGGGTTTTGGTACAGCTGTTTGGGTTGCTATTTTGTTGGCACTGGTTAATGCGTTTGTTCGTCCCGTCGTCCTCTTTTTAACAATTCCGTTTACCATAATTACATTTGGGCTTTTTATTCTTGTGGTCAACACATTAATGGTGATGTTGGTAGACTGGATTGTTGACGGGTTGCAGATAAAGAACTTCTGGTGGGCACTATTGTTTAGTGTATTGATGTCGCTCGTGAATGTCTTATTTTTTTAAAGGCTAAGAAGCGGCATTGGAAATTTTTTCCGGAGTTTCAACTGGCTTGTCCACTTGCAGCGTATAGAGCTTGGCGGGTGGGATATTGCGTAAGATAAACTTTTTATCGCATTTAAATTCTTTTACGACTTGCTGCTCAAAATCGTACTTAAAATCTTTAAACTTCACATATTTAAAGTAGCAGATATATGCGTGGGGGGCACAGAGCGATAGTTTTTTCTCCCATATTTTTCGGTTTATATGCTTTGGCATATTTTCGTAAGGGAGACTGGAAAAAATGTAGTCGTATGTTCGGTTTGGTTCGAAATTTAAGATATCACTGAAATGCACTGAAATATTTTCCCTGCTAAACTTTCCATGGATTATTTCATAAAAGTTTTTCTGTATTTCTACGATATCAAGATGGTCGGACGGGCGAAGTAGTTTGATAATCTCTTTGGTAAGAGGGCCGGTACCGGGACCAAGTTCCAGGATATTAAGCGGCGGGCAGTCATCTTTTTTTAAATCGGCTTGCAACTGTTCTACGAAGTCGCGGGCTAAAAATTTCGAGCTGGGAGCGATAGCCCCGGTTTTTCTTAGATCTTTAATGAACTGTTTAAAAAATTCCACAAAATCTGGTTTGATTCAGATAATTAGCACAAAGTAAAAAAAGCTGTTGCTAAAAAGAAAAATAATAATTTTGTATCAAAATAATAGTGATAAGAATAAATCCATATCAATCTTTTTTAATGTTTTTACGAATTCGTTCTTGAAAGAACTTTTTTTCAGATTAATTTAATTCTGAATTAATAAATAGCAATCTAAACCTGAATTCTCATTACTTATGATTTCATTTAAAAATACGTGGCTGATACTTTTCTTGGTTACCGTTGGCTTAATTGGAGGGTGTGCATCCAGCAAATCGGCACAAACACAGAGCAAAAGTTCTGATTCTCCAAAAGAAGCTAAAGAGGGAGAGCTGAAACCGTACAGCGAAGTTATTACGGACGAAGCACAAACAGATGATGGTCTGTTCACCGTGCACAAGATTGATAATAAATATTACTACGAGATACCTGATTCGTTGTTGGGTGAAGAGATGCTGCTGGTCTCGCGCATTGCCAAGACCGAAAACAATATGGGCTATGGGGGCGAAAAGCTTAACACGCAGGAGATTCGCTGGCAGAAGAAAGGTAAAAAGATTCTTCTTCGACAGATATCATACGAGAATGTAGCGAGTGATACAACCGAGCCTATCTATCAGGCGGTTCAGAATTCAAATTTTGAACCGATTATTAAAGCATTTGATATTAAATCACTTGGCAAGGATTCGGCGGGTGTTGTTATTGAAGTAACTGATTTATACAAGGATGATATTCCCGCGCTTGGTCTTAGAAGTGGTCAACGTAAAGAGTATGGGGTTCGCCGGCTTGACGGTGACCGCACGTTTATAAATTATGTACACAGTTATCCGAAGAATATTGAAGTACGCAACTGGTTGACGTATGAAGCCCAGGATCCGCCCTCAAGTTCTACTACAGGGACCATTTCGATTGAAGTGAACCACAGTATGGTGCTGTTGCCGCAGGATCTGATGAGACCGAGAAAAGCAGATCGAAGAGTAGGATACTTTACCGTACAACAGACCAATTACGGTACGGATGCCAACCGGGCAGAAGAGGTTGAATACATTGACCGTTACCAGCTGGTACCCAAGGACAAGGAGGCCTACATGAATGGAGAACTGGTAGAACCAGTGAATCCCATTGTCTATTACATCGATCCGGCTACTCCCGAAAAGTGGCGGCCATATTTAAAACAGGGAGTAGAAGACTGGCAGAAAGCGTTTGAAGCAGCCGGTTTCAAAAATGCAATTATTGCCAAAGATCCACCCACGGCTGAGGAAGATTCTGCGTTTAGTCCGGAAGATGTACGCTATTCAACAATTCGGTATTTCGCTTCGGATATACAAAACGCCTACGGACCCAATGTAACGGATCCCCGTACCGGAGAAATTATTGAAAGTGATATTGGCTGGTATCATAATGTGATGAATCTGCTGCGTAACTGGTATTTTGTGCAGACGGCAGCTTCTAATCCTCAGGCACGGGCTGTTGATTATGACACGGAAACGATGGGTCCCCTGGTTCGATTTGTATCTGCTCACGAGGTGGGTCACACCCTGGGGCTTCCGCATAACATGGGATCAAGTGCAGCTTACCCGGTTGATTCACTGCGTTCTCCAACCTTTACCGCAACGCACGGAACGGCTCCTTCCATCATGGACTATGCCCGTTTCAACTATATCGCACAACCCGAGGATGGCGTCACCAATTTCTATCCTCAGATCGGTGAATACGACAAATGGGCGATTAAATGGGGGTATAGCTGGTTCCCTGAAGATATGAGCAATGAAGAGATTCAGGCCACGCTTGATGAATGGGTGAGAGAGCGGGCGGATGATCCGCGCTATTTCTTCGGCGGTGGAAGTAATGATCCCCGCGCACAGACCGAAAACCTGGGCGATGACGTAATGAAGGCTAATGAATTAGGTATGAAAAACCTGGAGCGCATCACCAATAACCTGATGACATGGACGAATCGCGATGGTGAAGACTACGATCAGCTGGAAGAGTTGTATGGACAAGTTGTAGCGCAATGGAGACGATATATGGGCCATGTTTCGAATGTGATCGGCGGTATTTACGAAACGGATAAAACCTTTGATCAGGAAGGCCCGGTGTATGAATTTGTCCCCGAAGAAAAGCAGCGGCGGGCAATGGACTGGCTCAACGAATATGGTTTCCATATTAAAGATTGGATGCTGAACCAAGATGTGCTGAGCCGCATCAATGAGAACTCGGTTGTCGATGACATCCGAAGCGCCCAGGCAAGTTTGGTGAGCAGCGTAGCCGCTCCCCAGGTATTGGGCCGCCTCATTGAATGGGAATCTCGTTCTGAGGGCGATACGTATACGCCGTTTGAGATGATGGACGGATTGCGCAACGCAGTCTGGAGCGAGCTGGATGATAACAGCACCATCAATGTTTATCGCCGTAACCTGCAGCGCGCCTATCTGGAGCACATGGAAGAGCTGATGACCGAAGAGCTCACCATTCCCGAAGGTATTCCGCCACAATACCGGCAGTATTTCGATTATCATGTGGATGTCAGCCAGTCTGATATTCGCCCGATTGTTCGTGACCAGCTTCAGCAGTTGCTGCGCGAAGTAAAACGAACGCAAAATCGTGTGCAGGATCGTGCCACACGTGTGCACCTTAATGATGTGGAGCAGCGTATTGATGCCATCCTGAATCCTGATGAATAGTCCGTTATAAATTCATCAACTAATTTAAAGCCCCCGTTCCGATTACTTTCGGAACGGGGCTTTTTATTTCAACAACATATTTTTACATCTGCCGGTTGAAAAACGATTCGCCATTCGATAATCTTGAACGATTCCTGTTTTTACAACCAATCCACTTATTATGAAAACACTCTTTTTCGGGATACGAAGTTATCTGTTTATCACACTTTTTATTTTGGCAGGCGTTGGGTTGCCAAACCTGAGTAACGCGCAGAAACTCGATATGAAAAAATTCAAGGGTATGGAGCCGCGGAATATTGGTCCGGCCGGCATGAGCGGGCGCATAACCTCCATCGATGTAGTCGAATCAAATTCCGATATCATGTATGTGGGCTCAGCTTCAGGTGGCTTGTGGAAATCAACCAGCGGTGGCATCAACTGGGAGCCTATTTTTGATGAAGAGGGTGCAGCTTCCATTGGAGATGTAGAGGTATATCAAAAAAATCCGAGTATTATTTGGGTAGGAACCGGTGAAGGTAATCCGCGTAATAGCCAAAGTCAGGGTGCGGGAGTCTATAAAAGTATCGATGGCGGGCGCAGCTGGCAATATATGGGATTAGAAGAAACCCGGAATATCCACCGCGTAATCATTCACCCCGACAATCCCGATATTGTATATCTGGGCGTGCAGGGTAATGCATGGGCCGAAACTGAAGAGCGGGGAGTCTATAAAACGACAGACGGCGGCGAAACCTGGAAGAAGATTTTATACAACAACAAACGAACGGGTATTGGTGATTTGGTAATGGATCCGTCGAACCCCAATAAGCTTTTTGCCGCCATGTGGGAGTTTAAGCGCTGGCCATGGTTTTTTGAATCGGGCGGTGAAGGCTCTGGTTTGTATATGACGCTGGACGGCGGCGAAACCTGGAAAGAGATTACCTCGGAAGACGGTTTGCCGAAGGGAGAACTGGGGCGCATGGGTATTGCCATAGCGCCGAGCAATCCCCAAACGGTGTATGCTATTGTTGAATCTAAGAAAAATGCGATCTATCGCAGCACTGACGGCGGTTACAAATGGGAACGCCGGCAGACATTTGAAAACGATTCGCAGGCTGGCGGGCGACCATTTTATTACGCCGAAATCTATGTTGACCCCTTTAATGAAAACCGTGTGTTCAGCCTTTATACGTACATTTCTAAAAGTGAGGACGGTGCAAAGTCGTTCGAAAGCTTATATCCGTACTATAACTGGGTTCACCCCGATCATCACGCATTTTGGCTTAGTGAAAACGAGCGCGGTTTTATGATTGACGGCAACGACGGTGGTTTAAATATTACGCACGATGGCGGCGATAACTGGCGGTTTGTTCCCAACCTGCCGGTGGGGCAGTTCTATCACGTTAACGTGGATATGAAAACGCCGTACCATGTTTATGGCGGTATGCAGGACAACGGATCGTGGCAGGGCCCGGCCTACGTGTGGCGCGAAGGTGGCATCCGCAATGCTTATTGGGAAGAGCTCTACTTTGGCGATGGCTTTGATGTGGTAGTCGACCGCAGTAACCCACGCTACGCGTATGCGATGTCGCAGCAAGGTAATATTGGCCGGGTTGATCGGCAGACAGGCAGCTCTCGTTTTGTACAGCCCACGCATCCCGAAGGGGAAAAGCTGCGCTTTAATTGGAATTCGGCTGTCAATTTCGATCCGTTTGATGAAGAGACGATATACTTTGGTAGCCAGTATGTACACAAGAGTACCGACCGGGGCGAAACGTGGGAGATTATCTCACCTGATCTGACGACCGATGACCCGGAAAAGCAGAAGCAGTACAATAGCGGTGGACTTACAATGGATGCCACCGGCGCCGAGAACTTTACGACTATTCTGGCGATTGAACCAAGCCCGATTGAACAGGGTGTTATCTGGGTGGGAACGGACGATGGTAAAATACACCTCACCAGGAACGGTGGCAAAAGCTGGAATGATTTAACCGGCAACCTTGATGACGTGCCCCAGGGAAGCTGGGTAGGCCAGGTAAAAGCTTCACCTCATGAGGCCTCCGAAGCAGTTGCCGTAATCAACAATTACCGGCGCGGCGACTGGGGAACGTATGTGCTGCGTACCACCGATTACGGCGAAAGCTGGACGAACATTGCGGGTGATGAAATAGAAGGCTATGCCCTCTCGTATGTGCAGGATCCGGAAGAAGAAAACCTTGAGTTTATCGGTACAGAGTTGGGATTGTATGTAAGCATCGATAATGGCGACACCTGGACAAAATGGACCAACGGATATCCAACGGTTTCGACCTACGATATGGTGATTCACCCACGGGAACATGATCTGGTAATCGGCACATTTGGACGTTCATTCTGGGTACTGGATGATATTCGTCCGCTTAGGGAGCTGGCCCGAAACGGAGCAGATGAACTGGAGAAAAAGATCAAGGCATTCCCTTCGCCGGATGCTTATCTGGCTGAATGGCGGCAGGCGGCGGGTACTCGTTTTGCAGCTGACGGCATGTTCTCCGGTGAAAATCGCCCTGAAGGAGCACGGTTAACCTATGCGGTTAAGAAAGTTGAAAAGTCTGCCAAAGAAAAGGATGAAGAAGAGAAAAACAGTAAAGAGGAAAAAAAATCAGATGATAGCCAGGAGAAAAAGTCTGATAAGCAGAAGAAAGATAAAGTAACGATTGAAATTTATGATTCATCAGGTAACAAAATCCGCACGCTGAAGGAAACGCCGGAGCATGATGGTATTAATCGCACTACGTGGGAACTTGATCGAAAGGGCGTGCAAAATCCAAGCCGGGAGGTCCGGGAAGAGCGAAATTCTGAGCCGGGTGGCCGCGACGTATTACCGGGCACCTATAAAGTGAAATTTACCTATAGTGATCAGTCTGATTCTACGACGGTAACAGTACGTACCGATCCGCGTATCGAAATGCCGATGAATGCATTGCAGGCCACAGCAGATCTGCGAACCCGTCTTGATTCGTTGCGGTCTCGTTTGGCCGATGCAACCCAATTGCTGGCTGAAGCCAAAGAGATTGTGGAATTGAATGAGCAATTGGTCAAAAATGATAAACGCGATAAAAATGAGTTGAAAACAGTAAAAGAAGCCAACAAGGAAGCCAAAAAGCAGATCACTGCTTTGCAGGATTCGGTATTTGGCAAGGAAGACGACCGACAAGGCATCACCAGTAATCCCAATATTACGGTGATGAACCGCTTGTATGCGCCATTCCGATATCTGGGTAGTGATTACGACGGACCCGGCCCGCGCGAAGAGAATTTATTGCGTCTTGCCCGGGAGTCTGTCAATCAGGCCATTCAGAATATCAATACCTTCTTTGAAACGGACTGGCCGGAATATCAGGAAACGATTGAGGATGCGGGCCTCACACCTTTTAAGGAATTCGAACCCGTTAGTATCGAGTGATAAGTAATGAGTGAGGAGTAAGAGGTGTCGCCAAAGTTGGTTCCGATATTTTACTGCGGAATTAGATGACAGGTTTTAGTCTTTACCTATAACTTATTACTTCTTCCACACGTAGCTAAGGGCTATACCTACAATTACTACTACAGCCGTCCCAATCGGGTTAAGCCAAAGATATTCGATCGTCTTTTCAAAACCTTCGGGCACGGCATTCCAGGGCATGATGAATTGATAGGTGCCCGTGGCCGGATTGTCGTACAAGCGATCAAATGTGAAAACGGTAGCCATGCCGCAGATCAATCCGGTGAGAGCCCCAAAACCATTCGCTCGTTTTACCCAGAGCAGTAGAATAAAAACGCCAAGGATAGAGCCGTAAAAATAGCTACCCACTTTATTTACCAGCTCGATAATGGAGCGCGTTTCGCCGAGTGCAAGTGCTGCCAGCGTTGCTAAAATACCCCAGAATACCGTTGCGGCGCGCGACGACTTTAGGTACCAGGCTTCACTGTGTTCTTGGGTATCGAGCCGCTTGTACCAATCAACAATAGAGACTGTTGAAAGGGCATTAAGCTCACTGTCTACACTGGAGAGCGCGGCAGCAAATATACCGGCCACAATCAATCCGATGATGCCAACGGGAATTTCATTCAGAATAAAAAAGGGCAGAATATAATTGGTATCATTCAGGCTGGATTGGGTGATGCGTTCCTGTCGCTGTAGCTCGGCACTGCGGACTTCATTGAGATTTTCATCAGCTTGTTTAAATGCCTGTTCATTGGCTGAACCGGGATTCTCCAGCAGGTTGAGCGCTTCGGTTCTGCGCTGATTGTGAGACGACTCAAACTGCTGCTGAAGCTGTTGCTCGGTTTGTATCTCCCGGGGTTGCTGTACGTTTGGATCGGTAGCGCGAAAGGTAATCGGCGCCGGACTGAAGATGTAGAATACGTACAGCATTACTCCCAGAAGGAGAATGAAAAACTGCATCGGAATTTTGGCGTAGGCGGTGAGCAGCAACGATTTGCGGGCATCATTCAGCGATCTTGCCGTGAGATAGCGTTGTACCTGGCTCTGGTCGGTGCCGAAGTAGGAGAGCATCAAAAATAAAGCAGCAATGACGCCGGTCCAGATGTTGTATTTTTCACTGATATCAAAACTGAGGTCAAGGGCCTGCAGTTTTCCGAGCGTACCCGCCAGGTAAAGAGAATCACTGAAGCTCACTTCTTCTGGCAGTAGATACTGAATCCAGAAGAAGCAAAATATCAGCGCTCCCAGCATAATTGCCATCTGCTTAACGTCCGTGCGAATCACCCCGCTAATACCGCCCACCATCGTGTAAAGTGTTGCTGTAATACCGATAATTAAAATGGTGGGGGAAAGCGGAAGGTTGAGTAGCAGTGAAAGCACGTAGGCCGGCGCCGCGATGATGATACCCAAGCCCAGCCCGCGTGATAGCAGAAACAGGAAACTGGTGAACAGGCGGGTTTTTAGTCCGAATCGTTCTTCGAGGACTTCATATGCGCTGAAATTCTGTAGTTTATGAAAAAACGGTACAAGGGTAGTGCAGAGAATGATCATTGCAAACGGAACGGCCAGATAGATTTGCACAAAGCGCATATCCTCCACATAGGCCTGCCCCGTTGTGCCAATAAAGGTAATAGCTGATGCCTGAGTTGCCATTACCGACAATCCCATAGCCCACCAGGGCATAGAGCGATTCGCCAGAAAGAAGCCTTCAATATTTTCTGATTGAGCGCCCCTGCGGCTACCGTCCCAAATGGTGTAGCCAAGAAATGCAATTAGTACCAGCCAGTCAATCCAGTGCATGTTTTACAATGAATGATTAAAAAGCCAGGTAAAAAGTCCCAGTAAAAAGATGTAGGCGATTCCCAACATTAAAGCAATGCTGTATTCCCATCTCCATTTGGATTGATTCATGACGGTAATTTTATAATAAATTTGAATGGATATATTAACAATTGGATTGATAGGCTTCAACAAAAAGGAATTACCACCATGCGGAACATTGTTGCAGAAAAAAACTAAACACTATTATCGCTTAATTCTAATAAGAAAATACCATATGGAACGAGCAATATACGTATGGCTTGCCGTAACCTTAAGTGTTCTCGTTATGGGGTGTATTGATGAGCAACAACCCACCCAATCGGAGTTGGGGGGGGCATCGTATACCGGAGTAATTCCATGTGCAGATTGTGAAGGCATTGCCTACAAGTTGATGTTAAAAGAAGATAGTCGTTTTGAAACGACGTCCGTTTATATTGGAAAAAGTAATCGGCCTTTTACCGAACGTGGAACCTGGAGCTTGCAAGGTGATTCGCTGCTGCTTCTTAATAAAAGTGAAGAACATCCACGCAAATTCAAGATTAAGAATGATCAGCTTATTATGCTTAATCAACAGGGCAACGAAGTTTCAGGATCGCTTTCCAGGATGTACGTGCTAAATGAGTCGGATTCTGCAAATGCCGACATTCGATGGAAAGACCGGCGAAAACGGGGCATCGATTTTCGTGCGGCAGGGAATGAGCCGTCGTGGAGTCTGGACATCGACTTTGACAAAATGATGACGTTCAAAACATTGAATGGCGACTCGATATCAACTCCAATTCCTGAAATGAGCCAGGATACAGCTTCGAAAGCGCGTATCTGGAATGCTGAAGTGGAGTCGGGTTCGTTGAAAGTAGAATTATACCCTACCGGCTGCGTTGATGATATGTCGGGTGAGGTATTCAACTATTATGCGAATGTCAGCTACAACGGCCAGCAGTACAGCGGGTGTGGAAATTTTATTAATGCTACTTATAAACTAAACGATTTCTGGCAGTTGCATACTCTCAACCAGTCCGAAATTGATACCGGGGAAGTAACACGGCAAGTACCGGCTTTGCAGTTTGATATCGCCAAAGATAAAGTGTACGGCAATACCGGATGCAATCAACTAAACGGAAATGTTGCGATAGCAGACAGCAGCCTTTCATTTTCAAAAATAATTACGACAAAAATGGCCTGTCAGGGTAATGTAGAACCGCGTTTTTTGAAGGCCATGAAAATTGTCAGCGAGTATGAAATTTCCGATGCCGAACTTTTATTGCTGAGCTCAACCGGCGATACGCTGATGACCTTCCGTCGCGCGGAGTGATCCTGTTGTGATCCTGGACTTATTTCAGGATCAAACTGAACTGATCAGTGTCTGTTGCAGTGCTGCTATATCCTTTTCATTATTATACACATGGGGAGAAACGCGCAGGGCCGAACCACGAACCGATACATGAATGTTATTCCGGGTCAGCTTTTGCTGCAGATTATTCACGTTTATGTGATCCGGAAGATGAATGCCAAATAGGTGGTGCGCCCGCCAGTCGGGATCTTCAATTCGGTAGCCATATTGGGGTAACTGCTCAGTCAGGTCGCTCGTTAATTGGCGGCAGTATTGTTGGATATTAGCCGGTTGCCATTCCAGCAGTTGTTCCAGCGCTTTTATCAGCATTGGCACCAGAATAAAATTACTGCGTTCGCCCACATCGTAGCGGACGGCTCCCGGCTGGTATTCATCGGTGTAGTTTACCAACCTGGCAAAGTTTTCACTGTCTTTGCGTTCAATCCAGCCCTCTTCCAGCGGTATGCCATTTAAAAATCGCTCGCTGAAATAGCCCAGTCCAATGGAGTATGGTCCCATGAGCCATTTATAGCCGGCGCAAATTAGCGCATCAGGTTTAATAGTTTGGATATCAAATGGCAATGCGCCGACCGACTGCGTGCCGTCAATCACTAAATAAGCGCCAACTTCACGTGCGCGCTTACCCATGGCTTCTATATCAAACAGGGTACCGTCAGTCCAGTGGATATGCCCGATGGCCACCATCAGCGTGCTGGAGTCAATGGCATCGAGAATGTGCTCATTCCATTTGTGACCGCGATTTTCAAATTGAGCTGGTGGTTCAATAATCTGTAACTTGCATCCCGAATTTTGGCAGTAGCGCATCCAGGGATACACGTTGCTTGGAAACTGCTCTCCAACTATGATGATCTTCTTTGAAGATTTTGCAGGTAAATTTTTAGCAATGGTCGACAATCCATAGGAGGCCGAAGGGATGATGGCTATGTTGTTTGCATGTTCGGCATGAGTTAACCGTGCAAAAAGCGAGCGCAATACGTTACTTTGATTAAAAAAGTGAGCGGATGTTGTGTGCCAGGGTTCCTGTTTCTGCTGCACGCCGTGGATGCCAGCCTCTTCAACCGATTTCAACAGCGGCGAAAAATAGGCGCAGTTCAGATAGTGATGGTCATCGGGCAGGGAAAAGAGATATTTTTGACAATCCATAAAATGGTAAATTTTGCATCTTGAATGGATGCAATTTAACATTCATCAAACAACATGCAACATTTTGTCTGTAATCCGAAAGCTTTCCGGTCCGAATTGAAAAAGCACATCAAGGATACAGCAGTACGGTTCAAATCCATCGAAATGCTGGTGATAAGTTGGATGGTTGAAGTTTGGTTCACTTTTCATCTTAGCCTGGCGCTGGTAGTGACGGCTGTCATATTCCTGGAATAAAATATCGGCATCCCATTGTTGAGCCAGTTGGTCGGGATCGGTAGTGTAATTTTCCAATCTGCTTGCAAGCGTGAAATTGATCTGGATATCCATAAAGCGAAACAGCCGCTTTTGGATGTACAGAATAAAGGGCTGCAGGTATTTATACTCGGCCGCCGATTTAAAATCAGCTTTGATCTCCGGTTCGTAAAAATCGTAGTAGATACTGTTGCGATAATTGTACTCGATTGTCCGCAGCAGTGGGGTGATCCAATCTGTGCTGTGGTCGATTCGCACATCTTTGATTGGCTTGTCTCGGTCTTCTGTTAGAATTGGAATGTTGATCCACTGTGTGCCTTCGGGCGTACGAATCTGCGCGCGATGCACCCGGCTTTTGCGCGACCACTGCGTTACATCCTGCAAAATGATTTCGTCGGCCTGCAGCATGACAGCTAAATCGTGTAAGTTGGGAGCAAATTGTGGAAGCAGGAGCGCCAGTTTCATGTTTTTTACTACTAAGATCTAAGAAGTAGCGAGTGACGAGTAAGAAAAATAGGTGTAAGGAATCTATTTTTCGAATGTCTTACAAGTATACTTTCTAATAATAAACGGTCAAATTAAATATGACAACTGGATTAAAACAGTTCCGGAAGAAATTACAGAGGATGCTGTTTGGAATTTAAAAGTTTATCGCGCTGCTCTTTATCTTTTGGAACTTTGCTGGAACGATACCCAACAAATTATTGACAGTAGATTTTTCTCTTTAGCAGATCAGCTTTTCCGTTCGACAGGTGCAATAAGCGCAACCATGACGGAAGGATATTCAAGAAATTCTAAAAAAGAAAAAGCCCGGTTTTACGAAATAGCTTTAGGATCGGCTCGTGAAAGTAAGGATTGGTACTTTAAAAGTCGAAAAATCCTTGAAGAAGAAATAGCGTTTCACCGAATAAAATTACTCACATCAATAATTAAGCTTTTATTAACTATGATCAACGAAAAGAGAAGTTCGTATAAAGTAGCTGAACCCAAAGTTTATTATTTCTATGAAGAGTTGGATCAAATGCTGAATGCAGCAGACTAAGGATTACTCTTGTCTCATTACTTATTACTCGTCATTCAATCCACATCCACCGGTTTTTATAGCGAACCAACTGCCGATCTTGATAGATTGCATGAAGATCTAACTTCTCCGGAGAATTAAAAGTTAATAGCGGCTGACGGTCGGTAAATTCCTTGAATAAATTATTTCCCGTATCAGCAGAGGTACTACTTATTTCCGGAGCGGCAGAACGGATTAACGTTCGATATATGAACCCCTGGCGACCGTCAGGCAATTCGATTTGGTACCATTCGCCCGTACCGCCAATTATCTTCACGGGATTGTTGCGCGTTACCGAAACAAACGGTTCTCTCTCTGTTGAGGGTGATGGCCGCACATTTGCTTTGGCAGCTGAGATGCGTCCCCATTTAGGAAAGCTAATGGGATCAGCAGTAATTGGCTCGGTCTCTGTATTAGCAAAATTGATAAACGGCAACGGATTAATGGCACCGCGATTATAGATTCCAAAATGCAAGTGGGGTGGCGTGGTTCGGGCATTCCCGGAATTACCGACAAACCCCAATGTATCACCTTTTTGCACCCCCTCATGCATTTCCGAGTTGATGGAATCGAGGTGGGCATAATACAACGATTTCCCATCGGCGCGAAGCCAAACCTGTTTGCCACCCAGTCCGCGATTACCGGTCCGGGTTACACGCCCGTCAGCAGCGGCCACCA
>JAFGWN010000046.1 GCA_016937115.1 Balneolaceae bacterium
AGTGTGGTTATCGGTGGCGGCAATATCTTTCGCGGCGTAAAAGGCGCCACCGAAGGTATGGATCGCGTGCAGGGTGATTATATGGGAATGCTGGCCACCATGATCAACAGTATGGCACTGCAGGATGCCCTCGAGCGAAAAGGCGTGCAAACCCGCCTGATGTCGGCCATACGGATGGAAGAAATTGCCGAACCGTACATCCGGCGGCGGGCTATTCGTCACCTCGAAAAGGGACGCGTTGTCATTTTTGGCGCCGGCACCGGCAACCCCTACTTCACTACCGATACAGCTGCTTCGCTGCGGGCTATCGAAATTGATGCCGAAGTAATTCTAAAAGGCACACGCGTTGACGGTATATTTGATTCTGATCCAGAAAAAAATTCTGATGCCAAAAAATTCACTACCATTACGGGTGATGAGGTGCTTAGCCGCCGCCTTGATATTATGGACCTCACGGCTTTTACTCTGTGCCGCGAAAATGAGACCCCAATTATTGTATTTAACATGAATGAGACAGGAAATCTGGAAAAAGCTATTTCCGGGAAGGGCGAAATCGGATCAACCGTAGTTTGGGAAGAAAATTAGAATTATTAAATTCATTCTAATAGAATCACGCCTGTTTGTTTAATATTAATTATAGATTAGCATAATCATGATACCTGAACAGCTACAAAGCATCATTAAAAAAGCAGATCAAGACATGGACGAGTCGGTTCAGTACTTTAAAAAAGAGCTGTCGCATGTACGGGCCGGGAAGGCACAGACCTCTTTGCTGGACGGTGTTAAGGTTGAGTATTACGGATCCCAAACTCCATTGAACCAGCTGGCTAATGTAAGCGCGCCGGAAGCACGGCTGCTTACCGTTCAACCGTATGATAAATCATCGCTTGAAGCCATCGAAAAAGCAATTATGTCTGCCGGCTTGGGCCTTAACCCAAGTAACGACGGCAACATCATTCGTATTCCTCTTCCTATTCTTTCCGAGGAGCGGCGCCAGGAGCTGGTTAAACACGTTAAGGATATAGCCGAGCAGACCCGCATTTCTATCCGGAATATTCGCCGTGAAGCAAATGACGAAATAAAAAAGAAAGTTCAAGACGACTCGCTTCCCGAAGATTCAAAATTTGAAGCAGAAGAAGAGATTCAAAATATTACCGACAGGCACACCAAGAAAATAGACGAGCTACTCGAAAATAAAGAAAAAGAAATCCTTACGGTATAAGGTTAAATCTCAAAACACTAAAATATTAATTTCAACCAATACGAAATTCAAATATCAAAAGTATAACCCCGCCATTTATTATTCGAATTTTACCATTTGAAATTTAATGTATGTATATCTCCGAGTTAGAATTACAGGGCTTTAAAAGTTTTGCCTATAAAACTGACGTAAAATTCGATCAGGGTATTACTGCTATCGTCGGGCCAAACGGGTGCGGCAAGTCAAATATCGTGGATTCCATGCGGTGGGTTCTCGGAGAGCAGCGCCCCACTCTGCTGCGCTCATCAAGTATGTCGAATGTTATTTTCAACGGTACCGCCAAAAAAAATGCGCTGGGGCTGGCCGAAGTTTCGCTTACCTTTGTAAATAACAAGGGTTTGCTCCCCACCGAATACAGTGAAGTGACTATCACCCGTCGGCTGTACCGCTCCGGCGAAAGCGAATATCTCATTAACGGTACAACGTGCCGGTTGAAAGACATCATGGAACTTTTCATGGACACCGGTATGAGCTCGGACGCCTATTCCGTTATTGAGCTTAAAATGGTTGAAGAAATTCTGACGAATAAAAACAACGACCGGCGGCGCCTTTTTGAGGAAGCAGCCGGCGTTACCCGCTACAAAGAGAAACGCAAAAAAACGCTGCGCAAGCTTGATGATACTCAGAAAGATCTACAGCGTGTCGAAGATCTGGTATCAGAAATTCGTAAGAATGTACGGTCGCTCGAACGCCAGGCCGAGAAAGCCCAAAAAGCCAAAAAATACCGTTCTGAGCTCAACCATCTTGATAAAGCGCTCAGCAAACATAAATACAAAAATATTCAGAATGAACTGGAGCCGCTTAAAAAGCGTATCGATAATGCCGATAAGGAAAAGAAGGAGATTCTTTCCAAAATTAAAGAATACGAAGAGGCCGAAGAACAGGCACGCCAGGCACTGAATGAAAAAGAGCGAAATCAGTCCGAAGCCCAACGCCGCGTAAGTCAGCTTGCCGGCAGCGTCCGGGAAGCAGAGACAAAGCTGCAGATCACCCGGGAAAAAATAACGACCGAGCGCAATATTATTGAACAATATGCAAATGATATTGAACAGAGTGAACAGGATTTAAAAGAGCTTCGCGAGGTGTTTGAAAGCAGCAAAAAAAAGCTGGATACCTTCGATAAAGATCTCAAAAAGGCGCAGCATAATCTCAAAGACTCTAAAGAGAAGTACAACTCCATCCAGCAGAAGTTTACCTCCGTACGGGATGATTTAAATGAACTGGAACAGGCCATTGAAGAGGCCAATCACGAAATAAATCAGCTGCAAACGAAGCGCATCAAAATTGAGTCACGGCTGGAAAATACTGATGAAGAAATTAACCGCCTGACAAAAGAACGCCAATCGTTGAAGCAGCAGATTGACAAGCTGAAGAACGAGAAAGAAACACTTTCGGATGAGCTTGAAACCGCGCGTAAAGATCGTGAAAAAAAAGAGCAGGAGCTTCAGCAGGCGCGGCAACAGCGCGAAACGCTAAGCGAGCAGCAGAATACGCTTAAAGACACCATCCGCCAGAAGAAGAGCCGGCTGGATTCCATCGAATCTGAAATGGATTTGCTGCAGGATATTGCAAACTCCAATGAAGCATTTCCCTCAAGTGTTAAGTATCTGTTGGAAAAACACGAAGATGATTTTTCACTGATCGAAGTGGTTTCCAACATTCTTGCAACGGACCAAGAACATGCCGTAGCGCTGGAAGCCGCTTTGGGCAACGCCTTGAATTTTGTTGTTGTTGAAACACTGGATGACGCCAAACGAGCCGCCAGGCTTCTTAAAAACGAGGACAAGGGTCAGGCTACATTCATCCCGCTTAACCAGCTTGCAAGTAGTTATGACACCCACAGCGACGCTCTTGCGCATCATGTAGAGACTGAAAAAACCTTCGACGCACTTAACCAGCTTTTACTGGGACAGGTTACTATTTTTGAGACCGTCGAAGAAGCTTACAGCAATATCCAGGACGGATTGATTGGCGTCACCAAACAAGGCGAAGTGGTTACCGGCAAGCACTTTCTGCAAAGCGGCAGCACCGGCAAAAATGCAGGTATGCGTGTTGGGTTAAAAGATAAAATTGAAAAACTGCAGAAAAAAGCTTCGGCGCTTGCGAAAGAAATTTCACAGCACCAAAATAAGCTGGAAGAGGTTAAGGAAGCCTATCAGCAGATCAACCCCGGTGCCCTGGACGAAGCACTTCGGGAAAGCCGTGAAAACCTGCGGTCGAAAGAAGACCGGGCAAATAGTTTGTCATCTAAGATCCAGATTTATCAGGATAATATAGAAGAACTTAAAAAGCGCGGCGAGTCTCTGTCGGATTCCAATGAAACCTCACGCAATAACCTAAAAGGACTTGAACCCCGGAAAAAAGAGCTTGAAGAGACACTCGAAGAGCTCAACCAGCAGCAGAATGAAAAAAAACAGACACTCGAAGAGCTGGAAGAAGAGCGCTCAATTGCCCAAAGCCGTTTCAATGAGGCACGCCTGAAACACCAGAACCTGAAAAACAAGGTTGAAAACCATGAGCGGGATATCAGGCGTGCGGAAGAAGGGATTAAAAACCTTAGAGAGCGCATCGCCCTTCGCGCGGAAAAGCGGGAAGAAGCCAAAGAAAAAATTGAGCAATACAAAGAGACTATTGAGCAGGTTGAAGAAAAGCTGAAGGCCGATAAAGAGAAGAAAAAAGAAGCGGACGAAAAACTGGAGGCCGCTCAGGAGTCATCGGCCAAGCAGCGGGGCAAGATCAACGAAGTGGAAAAAGAGCTGAAAGAGGTACGCCGCCTGAAAGAAGTGAATATGGAGCTGGTCCATCATCTTTCGATGGCCAAGGAGAAGTTTGAAATGCAGGCCAATAATATCTCTGATCACGTCTGGGAAACCTACGAAATTTTGATGGATCAGATTGAAGTGGAACTTTCCGAAGACAAAGATCCCGATGAAACCAAAGAGCGTATCACGTGGCTGCGGCAAAAGCTCAATAAAATCGGAGAAGTAAACGCGCTGGCCATCGAGGAGTTTGAAGAAGAAAAAGAACGGCTCGACTTCTACGAAGAGCAAATTGCCGACCTCGAAAAAGCGCAACGAGAATTGCAGGAGACCATCAGCGAGATCAACAAAACGGCGACGGAACGGTTTAATACCACCTTTCAGAAGATCCGGACGAATTTCCAGGACGTCTTCCATACGCTCTTTAATGAAGATGATTTCTGTGACCTCACCATTGATGAAGAAGCCGAAGACCCGCTGGAAGCCAAGATAGAGATCGAGGCCAATCCGCGCGGGAAACGCCCGTCGACGATCAACCAGCTTTCGGGCGGTGAAAAAACGCTTACGGCCATTGCCCTGCTGTTTGCCATCTATCTGGTGAAGCCCTCTCCCTTTTGTGTACTTGACGAGGTAGACGCTCCGCTGGACGATGCCAACATTGAGCGCTTCTCCAACATGATTAAGCGCTTTAGTGAAGACACCCAGTTTATCATCATTACCCACAACAAAAAGACGATGGGTAAAGCCGAAATGATGTACGGCGTGACGATGCCGGAAACGGGCATCAGCCGGCTGGTAGGTGTAAAGCTTGATGAAGTGGCTGAAGTGTAGGGATTTTTGAATTGATGATTTAAGATTGATGATTTGAGATTTAAAAACATCTGCAATATCAACCCTGCAATCGTTGATCTTAGATCATCGCTTCTCTATTGTCATCTTGTCCAGATGATTCGGGATCAGGATCTATTCTATTTTTACCAATTCTGAAACGGCGGTTTTTCCAGTTGGATAATATATCGCACCAACAGCGTACTTAAAGCAGCAAACAGAAAGCCAACCCAACATTGCCAGTAAACTCGCAAAATTAGAGAAGTGTTTAACGTCTGATAAAACACAACCTTTACCCTCTTCTTTTTATATCAATGCAATTCCATTCACACCTTTTCTATAATACCAATTCAATATTATTCATGCCTAAATCATTTAAAAGGGAATATTTTTCGCTTTATTAGAAAATTTTAATTTAATTGACTAAGCGGGCTATTGGTTTGGGTACATTTGCCTTCTGTAAGAGACGAATGAACAGTTTTTATTATGGAAACAGCAATAGCAAAAAAACTTCGATCCCATACGTGGACTATTGTTTTGCTGTATGTGCTCATCGGCACTTGTTGGATCTTCTTTTCTGATGCCCTGGCCAACACCCTCTTTACGGATCAACAAGTTGCAAACGTTCAACTGTATAAAGGAACCTTCTTTATACTCATAACGGCCACCTTTTTATTTTTTGTCATCCGGCGTAAGAATCAATCTATTCAAAGTCTGTTTGCAAATGTGCGCCGAAGCATGAAAGACTTCCGCGATACCTTTGAACAGACGGCCGTGGGAATAGCACACATGTCGGTTAATGGCGAATGGATTCGAATCAACAAAAAGCTTTGCAATATTCTCGGTTACAGCCGTAGCGAGCTGCTTAGCACGCCAATC
>JAFGWN010000047.1 GCA_016937115.1 Balneolaceae bacterium
CAAGTAACCCATCGGGCAGGGCTCCGCAATTTACTTTTATGAAAGGCCCATTGGAACGATTGGAATGACGATATATGGCATCAGCAATTACCTCTTTACCGGTACCACTTTCACCCTGAATTAGAACCGTTGTCTCTCTGGGTGCAATTTTCCCGACAAATTTAAGAATTTCCTGCATCTTTCGGCTTGAGCCCACGATCTGCTGTTTAATAGACGGCCAACTTTTGGGAGGATTATCAGAACTTTCGTCACGTGTATTCAGTTTATTTTGTTGATCAACTGCCGAATGGACAATCGACAAAAACTCATCGATATCAAATGGCTTCTCCAGGTAATCAAAGGCACCTGCTTTCATCGCTTCAATAGGTTTCTCATTTGATCCGTAAGCCGTAAATACAATGACGGGAATTCGACTCGTATTCTTTTTTATGGTTTTAAGAGCTTGGATTCCCGATAATTCCGGCATTTTAATATCCATCAACACTACCAGGGGTTGATGTTCGATAGCCATCTTAACGGCTTCTGCTCCATTTGAAGCCTGCAGAAGTGAATAGCCTTCGTCTTCGAGGAGCTCAATAATATTCAACCGCATTGAGGGTTCGTCATCAGCGACTAAAATTAAATTTTTGTCCATAGAGAGTTCCTTTGGTCTAAGTATAAATGGGTAGCTCAATAATACATATCGTCCCGGTAGCAGGTTGTATAGTATCGATATTTGTTGATTGATCCCAGGTATCTAAAATTAAATTATTTTCTGCCGGCTTCATAAAGCGGATACGGCCCTGATGAGATTTAATAATTTCATTACAGATAGAAAGCCCAAGCCCGGATCCCTTGGTTTTGGTTGTAAAAAAAGGATCAAAAATTTTGGGTTTTATATCTTCAGACATACCGCTTCCAAAGTCCTGAATGCTTATTTGAGCAAGTTTTTCTTCTTCTAAAAATTTGGATGTAATTATAATCTTACATTCTTCTGCTGATGCTTCTACGGCATTCTTCAATACATTAATAAATACCTGTTCAATCGATTCCTCATCTGCAGCTACCGGGGGTAAGGCAGGATCAAATTGGGTTTTACAATTAATGGTATATCCCGGAAACGCTTCGACAAGCCAAGCTACCTTTTCATTCAGGAGTTTATGAACATTAACAGCTTTTCTTTTTTTTCCCATCGGCTTTGAAAAAAGCAGTAAACGTTTGATTAATTTTGAAACCCGGTCAATTTCATTATGAATGATTTTTAACGATTTGTCGGGCACAAGGGGAGGAGCATCATTTTTTGCCTTAGCTTTACGCAATTTGCGTTCCCAGATTTGAATTCTTGTTTTAATAATGGCAATAGGGGTATTAATCTCATGAGCCGTACCAGCAATTAAATTGCCAAGAGTAGCCATTTTCTCTTTCTGGAAAAGTTCCTGTTCAAGCTTTTTTCGTTTTTCTTGTTCTTCTTGTTGGGTATCAATCATTTCATTAATCGAGCGACTTATCACCCCAAGCACTCCGCCATACTCTTTTAAACGATATGAGGGACTGTATTTCATTTTTTTCAACCCCGTTTTTATTTCTTTCATATTTTTTCTGAGCGTCCAAACAACCAGTATAGTAATTGCAAGGCCTAAAAGGATACTCCCTAACGTTAGAAAAAACGTACCGCTTTGAATATGTTGAGAAGTTGACAATTTCCGCTCAATATGAATGCGTGCCCAGGCTGCTCCTATTAATTTTCCATCCGTGTATATCGGTTGGGTAGAGAGAGGAAAAATTGCCGGATCAAATTTATGGAGTTTGGTTATTTGGGATTCAGACCGAATAGTAGATCGTGCTTGATTTCTAATAATATTGTACGATCTCGGGGGCGGACCAAAGGCAGGTTTGGGATTAGCAATGGTGGGGAAACTGTATCCTATAAATGCATCAAGATCATAAAAATAGAAACCGCCTTCGAGCCTGTTTAAATTACTTAAAACTTTTTTAACGTCGATCGATAATAATGAATCGGCAAGGCGCTCGTCTTGCTTGGTAATTTTATTCTTTCCTTTCAGGTATTTTTCCCAGATAGGTGTTATATGATCTTTGCCCTCTAAAACAAGTTTCTCAACAGCATTTCGGGCGATCACTTTGTTGTCTTCTACAATTTCTTCGGCCGATTTTAGTATACCGCTGTATAGGTAAAGAGATACCCCTGTAATAAAGACAATTACAAAGGCCGATAGTAATAAGATTTTCTGTTTTGTAAAAAAATTCATAAGCAGCAAAAAAGTCCCTCGTGTTTTTGTACCATCCCAATATTGATAGAATGCAGAAATGATGCCATGAATGAATATGTGGCTCTACTTTGATTCAGTCTATTATAACAAAATACGTTGTGAGCAATCCGCACGTGGACGTGCTGAATTAGCACATCTAAATCATTTAAATAGATGCTGCGAGGGTTAAAAGCCTGATACTTAACCGTGGCATAGTTATTGTAAATATATTTATGTATCCGATCTATTACTCAAAACGAATTTAGCAAGAACAAGTATTGAATTTAAAAAATATGGGTACAAGGATGTATAAAGCATCAATGGGAATGATGCCTTCTTAAAATAAGGTCACACATTTAATGTTTCGTATTAACATTTCTAACCAATATAAAAAGGGAAAAGGTGAATCGTCATGAAAAAATTGGGATACAGAATAATCTTAATAATAAATATGGTTTTCTTTGCCGTCGGCGCATCATTTGGACAAGGAACAATAAGTGGTTCTGTACTAACTGAAGGATCAGGTGAACCAATAGCGGGGGCGAATATTATTATTCAGGGAACAACAATAGGTGCTTCAACCAATGCCACCGGTGAGTATATAATCCGGGGAGTCCCTGCAGGAAAACATGTCATCGAAGCGCGATTCATCGGCTTTGAAGTTGTTCAAAAAAACATCCAGGTTGTTTCGGGCGAAACGCTCACTATAGATTTTGAGCTGAGTGAGTCATCTTTAGAAATGGAAGAGGTAGTAGTTACCGGCACAGGTGGACAAGCCCGTCGTAAGGAGATCGGAAATAGTATTGAACAAATAGGCCAGCAAGAAATTGAAGAGGCTACTCTAACAGATTTCGGTGATGTTCTGCAAGGGAGAACAGCTGGAGCCACTATCATGGATAACTCGGGTCAGGTAGGAGCAGCAAGTACTATTCGGCTACGGGGAGGTAATTCCTTTTCGCAAGGTAATCAGCCTTTAATTTATATTGATGGTGTTCGTGTATCAAACAGGGCATATAGTTCTGATCCTGAAGTCAACCAGGCAGCTGCACCTTTCGATGATCTTAATCCCAATGATATTGCAAGGGTAGAGGTGATTAAAGGAGCAGCAGCAACTACAATTTATGGAACAGAAGCATCCGGGGGTGTGATACAGATATTTACCAAACGAGGATCGGAAGGTAAAGCACGGTGGAATGTATCGGTAGAACAAGGATTTAACAATCTCCCAAAGTTGGGACCGGAGGGTGATCCAACGGGACTGGGGTTATGGGATTGTGAAGGTATTGATCCTTCATGTCCCGAAAGTGGCACATACCATCAAAATGGTCACCTTCAACGTTATAATCTATCTGTTCGCGGCGGGGGACAAGAGTTAAGTTATTATATTTCAGGTAAGTTAAGTTCCGAAGATGGTGTTTTTGGTCCCCAGGGAACAGAAGGGTACGGAATCCGCGCAAATTTTGGATTTCAACCCAATAGCAATCTTACATTTAAATTTAATACTGCCTATAATTACCGAAAAACCCAATGGATACCAGATGGTAATAATGCAGAAGGATTTATCTTAAATACCTTGCGTGGAGATGCAGGTTATCCTCCTAATAATGCCAACAGCCTGGTATTTGATATGGATCTTCATACCCGGACAAACCATTTTACATCGGGATTAACTGCAGAGTGGGTTCCGACGGAAAACATGCTGCACCAGGTTACGATTGGCATTGATTACAGCGAGCAGGATTATACCGAACAACGACCATTCGGTTTTTTCTATGATCCGCTGGGTGATCGTGAAAATGATCAATTCAAATTAGTGAACAGAACCATTGATTATACGGGAACCTACGATATGGTGTTGGGAGAAAAATTTACTTCCAGTACATCATGGGGAGGCCAATTATATGATGAAAACATCATAGGTCTTAACGGTTATGGAGCTGAATTTGGAGGACCGGGAGACAAGCTTGTGGATTCAGGAGCTCGTACCGAGGCATTTGAAACCAGGGAAAGAGAAGTAAGTGGTGGATTCTTTGCACAGGAGCGTATTGGCTATAATGATCGCCTCTTTATAACAGGGGGCGTCCGCGTTGATGGGCATAGTACCTTTGGCGATGATTTTGGCCTGGCTGTTTATCCTAAAATTTCAGGTTCTTTTATCATTTCAGATTATGACTTCTGGCCGGAATGGTGGAACACGTTGAAACTGCGATCGGCTTATGGTGAATCGGGCCGAGCACCCAGTACATTTGCTGCTCTTCGTACCTGGGAGTCGGTTTCAGGTGATGAAGGCGAACCCGCGGTAACTCCTCAAAACCTTGGGAATCCCGACCTGGGTCCGGAACGAACAGGTGAGTTCGAAGCAGGTTTTGAAAGTTCATTCCTTGATGACCGCATTTATGCTGAATTTACCTACTACAGACAACTTACAAAAGATGCATTAGTTCCGGTACAGCCAGCCCCGTCAACCGGATTTGTGAACTCACAGCTTGAAAATGTAGGTGAACTCGAAAATAAAGGTATTGAGGCTCAATTAGATGTAAATGTTATTCAGGATGGCCCTGTTCAATGGAGTGTTGGCGGACAATATTCTACCAACAAAAGTGAAGCACTGGACCTGGGTGACGTAGATCGAATTTATGTTAGCTGGCGCCAGGAACTTCGTACCGGATATCCGGTCCCGAGCTATTTTCACGATATAGTTACAAATCCTGATGCAGTGGGCGTAGATCCTGAGTTTGAAGACCAGTATATCGGACCCTCATATCCCACGCATACCTATGGAATTAATACAAGTATAACCATTAAAGATCGCTTCAAAGTTGATATTCTTGGTGAAGGCCAGGGAGGACACGTGCTTTCATCGGGCACAGCTTATCAAAATGTACGGCGTGGTCAATGGCCTACCTGTACGGCTATTCAAGAACAAATTGAAGCGGGGAATACCTCGAACCTCACCGCTAAGCAACTGGCTCTTTGCGACCCTAATGAAACAACATATGGCATGTGGACCCGGGCAGCAGATTTCTTTAAGATTCGTTCGGTCTCTGTTTCATATCAGTTTCCGAACAGCTGGTTACCTGGAAACGTAAGAAATGCCTCTATAAAATTGCAGGGAAAAAACTTATGGACTTTCACCGATTATCCCGGCCTGGACCCGGAAGCGTTTGAGGACGGAGCTCGTGATTTCGTGGATTACAGACAAGAATACTACAACATCCCGCCGCTGCGAACTTTCATCATGCGGCTTAATGTAGGATTCTAATTTATTATACCACATATATATTCTATATAATATAAAAATGAAGACATCCACTATTATGAAAACACTAAATAAATTGTATAAAGATTTGAGTGCTGGCTTAATATTGATGCTGGTACTGCTTGCGGGCGTTATTACAAGCTGTGATTTTGGCGTAACCAATCCCGGAAGAATTCAAGAAGATGACCTTAATACCGTAAAGGGCATGGAAGCTCTTGTTACCGGAATGTCGGCAGATTTCTCCTATATTTATGATGATCTGAGTTTTACGGGGGCCCGGCTTTCTGACGAATTAGCCGGCAGTGGCAGTTATTATCTGACATCATTGCTGCGGCAGGGTATGGTAAATCCTGAAGATGTAGGGTTTTACTGGGAAGGTGTTCAGCAAGCTCGATTTGTAGCCGAAGACGGTATCAAAAGGATGAAAAAAGTACTGGGTGATGATTTTGAAGGGAACCCTCTCGCTGTAAGAGCTTATCTGTATGCCGGGTTTTCTAACCGCATGATTGCAGAAAACTTTAACCGTGATGTTATTGACAAAGGACCTGCAAGGCCTGCCAGTGAAACGTTCCAGCGAGCGATAGGTCATTTTGAAAATGCAATTCAGCAGGCGCAAGCTGCTGATGAAAGTGAATTCCTGACGGCTGCCCGAGGTGGGCTTGCCCAGGTTTATGTAGGGTTGGGCCAATGGTCGGATGCAGTGCAGTATTCAAGCCAGGTTCCAACTGATTTCACCTATTATGCGGTTTATTCAAATAATTCAGGCCGAGAATCAAATGAATATCGCTATGAAACACACAACCGCTATGAAGCTTCAGCATTTAATACACTTGCTGCTTCCAGGAGCCCACATGATCCACGCGTGCCTATTACAGATTGTTCCGCTACCCCGGAAGAATGTAGCGCCGAAGTGGCGGCCGACGGACAAACTATAATGTTACGACAAGAAAAATTTCCGGAGTTGGGATCTGATATTCCCATTGTAAAAGGTACTGAAATGCGATTAATTGAAGCGGAGGCTGCTCTACTTAATAATGATTTAGTTACCGCAATGAATAAAATCAATGAAGTTCGAAACTATCACGGCCTGCAAGATACCACTGCTTCGGGCATAGGAGAAATTGGCGGAAGTGACAGGAGTGATGCCTGGGATATTTTAGACCAGGAACGGCATTTAACCTTATGGCTTGAAGGCCGCCGCTTGCACGATCTCCGCAGATGGGATCACTATTTTCTTGATGGAGGAACTATCGTTTATCCGGGTGTAACCAGAAGAGCTTCCTATTTTCCCATTTCGGAGAGCGAATGTGCCGCTAATGACCAAGTAGAGTGTGAGCGACCATATACTGAATAATCGAATCAAATAGCTTGCTTTTTTTAATAATATACAGCCGGGTAGATTCTACGCGGCTGTATTTTTATATCAATTAAAGTTTTATCAGATTATGTGAAAAATATCACACGTTTTACCACACGAAAGCTTTTAATTAGCATTTGAACAAAACATCTATCTAAAAATGATAAAACGCATAAGCCTGTTTTTGATTCTGTTTATTTACCTGAATGGTTGCAGTTCCAGTTCTACTGTAATTCCAGAAAATAAACCATTACTGATTGCCCAGTCGCGAACGCAACATCAGGTAGCATCAAATGCTATGGTGGCTACTTCACATGATTTGGCTACAAAAGCAGGCATTAAAATGCTAAAGAATGGAGGGAATGCCATTGATGCAACGGTTGCTGCCGCTTTTGTTCTTGGGGTAGTTGAACCCATGATGGCCGGAATAGGGGGCGGAGGTTCAATGACTGTCTGGTATAAAGAAACTGAAGAAGCGCGACATTATGAATTTTATGCAAGCGCGGGTGCCGATTCGGGCAAAGTGGGTCCCGGAAGTCCCGATTCTCTTATTACGCCGGAACAAGAAGTAGCTGTACCCGGTACGGTTGATGGGTTACTGAAAGCACATAAGGAATATGGTAAACTTTCACGCGAAGAAGTTCTGGAGCCTGCAATAACAGCTGCTGAAGAAGGATTTATAATTCATCCTTTATTAGCCCGGACAATCAGAGAACAAAAAGATAAATTGCATGTTGACTCTGCAGCCGCAAAATTGTTTTATCCGAATGGAGAACCACTTCGCACTGGTGAAAAGTTAGTGCAAGATGAGTTGGCAGCAACCTTGAAACAGATTTCCCGGCAAGGTCCCCGGGGTTTTTATGAAGGCCCGGTAGCTGAACATTTGATAGCACGATTACAGCAAGGCGAAAGCCCCTTAACTTTAGAAGACTTTAGAAAATTTAAAACCCGGATCAGGCAACCCTTGTTAGGGGACTATCATCAATATACTGTTTTAGCCCCACCTCCACCCATGGCCGGGATGGAAGTTATTGAAACGCTTAATTTATTAGAGCTCTATGATCTTGCCTCCATGGGGCTGCCAGCAGAAGATCCCCGGGCGCTTAGCTTGCTTACCGATGCCATTCGAATTTCCCGGGCCGACAGATACTTGTGGAATGGCGACCCTCGAGGTGTGGGCGTGCCGGCCGCTGCTGTTGCAAGTGATAAATATGCTGCCCACAGACAAAAATTTATGGGAGGGGCAGTTCCTGATTCTTTACCCGGTGGTGATCCCTGGAATTTTGTTCAACGTGGACAAGAAGTAACTGTAGGAAATATATCAGGGTATCCATTTACTTCATTTGATCGACCTGATGAATCCCAAAAGGAAGGGCAAAAGGAAAATGAATCATCAAACAGCCAAACTACGCATTTGTCTATTATTGATAAAAATGGAAATGCCGTTACCTTAACATTTACCATGGGGCTATACTTCGGTTCAGGGGTATATGCAGAAGGCGCTTTCTTAAATACTGCAGGCAGAAATTTTGATCAATCTCCAACAAATAAATGGGGGCCCTACAGAACCCCACGTTCCTCAACAGCTCCAACAATGGTATTAGAAAACTCCGACGTGCGGTTGGTCGTTGGTTCTCCCGGATCAGGTCGAATTCCTCCGGCGATCGATCAAATGATTCTATACACGCTGCACTATAACATAAGCCCATTAGATGCCATCTACATGCCCCGTATTTATCCATTCACAAACTCCAATACTGTAATGGTTGAAGATGGTTTTCCAACACCGGTATTGGCCCATTTAGCTGATCGTGGTTATGAGTTGGAAATTTTGGCGCCGTATGATCTCTATTTCGGCGGCGTTCATATGGTATATGTTACTGAAGATGGAAGGTTGGTCGGCGTTGCCGATCCCCGACGTAATGGCACAGTAGATGGATATTAGAAAAGTTAATACCGATTTAAAGTGAACCCCAAAGCTTAAAGCAATATTTGATCTGCCTATACCGGTATACTTATTTAGATGAGCTTTAAGTTTTTAAGAAAAAGATAATTAAACTAATGGTACATATTCATTACAGACCTGTCCGCTATCAGAAATTAAGGAGACCTATATTTACACTCTTGTTTTTCATTTTTGTTAGCTGTTCAACCCGGGATGCAAACCTTTCCTATCATTCCGACCGGGGAAAGAAATTGGTGGCAAGCAAAGCTATGGTGAGTTCAGCCCACCCTTTAGCAAGCGAAGCAGGCCTCAAAATGTTAGAGCAGGGAGGCAATGCAATTGATGCGGCAGTAGCAACCGCATTCGCATTAAATGTAGTAGAACCCAACATGTCGGGAATAGGCGGGGGTGGGAGTATGCTTATTTGGAATCAGAAAAACCAACAGGCTGACTACGTAGATTTCTATACAGCGAAAAGAGCAGTATCCTACAAGAATGTAGATTATAGCCAGTACAAAGATGATGAACATAATTTATTATCTACAGGAGTTCCGGGTACTGTTGACGGTCTGCTGCAAGCGCTTGAACGCCACGGAACGATGACCCGAAAACAAGTTATGCAACCTGCAATAAAGTATGCTACCGAAGGATTTCCGGTATATCTGACACTTGCCCAGTTTATTCGTGAGAATAAAGAAAAACTAACCCGGTATGATGGAGCAAAACAGACTTTTTGGCCTGATGGTACTCCTCTAAAAGTGGGACAAATCTTAAAACAGCCGGCCCTGGCGCAGACCTTGCAAAAAATTGCTGATAAGGGTGCACCGGCATTTTACCAGGGAGAAAATGCTGAAGATATGGTAAGCATACTTAACCAGGCAGGGAATCCGGTTAGTCTGAAAGATTTTAAAAATTATGAGCCTCAGTGGAGTAAAAAGCCATTATGTGGAAGTTATAACGGGTACCAAGTATTAACTGCGCCCATGCCGCAAACCGGGTTTTATTTAATCCAATCGTTAAATATTCTGGAAAATTATGATTTAAGACAAATAGGACTCCCCACAGTTTCATCTAAGGCATTTAATATAATAAGCTCAACGATGCGATTGAGCACGGCCGATCGTATCGAATATGTAACGGATCCCAATTGGAAAGACGTGCCGGTAAGTGGCTTGATTTCAAAGGATTATGCCGCATCCCGGAATGAAATGATAAAAGATGATTCCATTCCCAAGAAAGTATCTCATGGTGATCCTTCCAATTTTGTTTCTGATGTAACCCAAGTATGTAATAACATACATAGCGAAGTTGCTCAAAAAACTGTCAGGTCCGTTAATTCAAGTGGTATTCACCACGCATCACTTTTATCTACAAATATTGACCGAAAGACTACCGAAACAGAAAAAAGCGGAGAGACGACTCATATTTCTATAATCGATCCTGACGGAAATGCGGTCTCTTTATCTACCACGCTAAGTCATGTATTTGGATCGGGCGCTTGGGTTAATGGTTTTTTATTAAACAACTCCGGATTCGACTTTTCTGATTTGGCAGATAAGTTTAAATGGAATGCCGGACATCCGTATCGTATTCGTGCTTCAACTATTTCACCTACTATAATTTTAAAAGATAGTGAAGTGCGATTGGTTATTGGTGCGCCAGGAGGAGGACGTATACCGACGGCAATTTTACAGAATATTTTGTACATACTCGAATATGATTTAGATCCGCTTGATGCAGTTAAAATGCCCCGTATTTTCCCGGATTATTCCAATCCAAAGGTCGAAATTGAAAAAGGATTTAAGAGTAGTGTTCTGGTTGATATACGAAAATTGGGGTATGATATACAGACACTTTCTGATGGGTATGCCCGGCTTTATCTGGTCGCTAAGAAAGACGGACAACTGATTGGTGTGTCTGACCCCCGACACGATGGTGAACCACGGGGATTTTAAAATCAATCGCTTTTATAGCCGTTGGGATTCTGCGATTGCCAGCGCCACACATCGCGGCACATATCTTCGAGATCATACCTGGCGGTCCAGTTCAACTCTTTTTCTGCTTTGGCGGGATCGGCATAACAGGAGGCAGCATCTCCGGGACGCCGATCTGTAATTTGGTAAGGGACATCGCGGCCACTTGCTTTTTCAAACGCATTGACCACATCAAGCACGCTGTACCCTTTGCCGGTTCCCAGGTTGTAAGTTACAATACCCGGATCTTGCTCAAGTTTTTTAAGCGCTTTAAGGTGGCCCATCGCCAGATCAACCACATGGATGTAGTCACGAACGCCGGTGCCGTCGGGGGTATCATA